>NZ_CP076365.1 GCF_018798885.1 Gemmobacter fulvus
GTTGCTGCGTGATCGCGCATCATGTCCATGCAGTTGCGCCGTTCGATCAGCGTCAGGCCTTCTGCCGTCAGGCGCTCGAGTTCGGTGGATTTCACCTCGGAGCCGTCCTGCTCGCGCTGGAGGCGGCGCTGCGCCTGTTCGTTCTCATCGAGCGACCGCTCGATCCGGGCCGTGGCGCGGTGGAAGAGGTTGACCTGGCCCCAGAGCACCTCTTCGAGGTCGGGTTCCATACGGGTGTCTTCCAGGGTCGCGACGAGGGCATCGAAGATGTCGGCGACGGCGACCGCGAGGCACTGCCCATCGGGCATCGGGCGCGGATCGGGCTCGTCAAAGGGGCGGTAGCCATAGAGCTGCAGCTCGTCGAGCGCATGGGCGGTCTGGGATGCGGTGTGGGCGGATTCATACGCGTCGTCGTGGGTGTGGATCGTCATTGGTTTCTTGCCTCCGGGCCTCAATTCGTCCGCGCGACAACCCGCGCGGCCTTCATGGGCTGCGAAAGCCGTCACGGGGGACGACCCTTCACCCCGCCTTCGGGGCCGGAACGCATGTGGAGAAGGACGGGGGGCGGCTGATTTGTCTTTCGCGATGCAAAGGCGGGGCGAGCCCCGCCGGCGGAAATCAGTTGCCCCCCGTCCTTGAAGGGGCGGCTCCTTTGACGGCCGCCTGCCCATCTCTTGAAGGCCGCTCGGGGGACGGGTGGATGAGATTGCCCGGGAAGAGGCAAAGCGACGGTCCACAGCCACGACAGGGATCCGTGACCCCTGCCCCGCACTCCCGGACCGCCCCTTGCGCGATGCAAGTCAGCCTGACAGGCGATGCCGATCCTCTGGACCGATCTGCCCTGCCAGATGCTGGCGCAGCGCCTCCTTGCCGTTCGCCCGGAGATCATCGTTGAAATCCCCGAGCCGCGGTTCCAGCACACGCACGGAGATCCCGGCATCAAAGGCTCTGGCGCTCAATCTCTCCGCGGCGCGCTGACCGGCCGGATCGCGGTCGATGGCGATGTAGAGGCGCTGCACCCCCTCCGGCAGTTGGACCGCCCCAAGGTGACCCGACGAGAGCGCCGCCCAGACAGGCAGGCCAGGCACGGCTTCGACGAGGGACAGCATGGTCTCGATGCCTTCGCCGACCACGAGGATGTCGTCATGTGGGGTCAGCCTGACGGCATTGCCGAGGAGGTGACCCATAGCACGCCGCTGCGTCTCGACAGCCGCCTTCCCCTGTCCGTCAGGTGCTAGCCAGGTGCGATGTACGCCCTGCACGGCCCCTGCCCCATCGGTGACCGCGGCGAGCAGCGCCGGCCTGGGGATGCCGCGGGTCTGGCCCTCATCCCGATGCCAGCACTTCGGGTGGAAGCGAAGGGCGCTCATCATGCCACCTTGGGTGAGGCCACGGGATCGGAGGTAGGTGTCGGCAAGCGTGACTGCGACCGGCACCGAGGCTGCGAACAGACGCGCCGCCGCCGCTGGCGTGCCACCGGGGATTTTGGCCTTCTTCGGCACCGGTGCACCCGGGAGGACCGGCTGCGGGCGACCAAGGTACGCCCGGGCCTCGGCGAGAAGATCGGGAAAGCGGGAGATCCCTGTTCGCTCACGGATGATGTCCAGAAGATCACCATGCAGTCCGACCGCCGCATCCTGCCATTTACCACGGGCCCCCGGTCCAGACGTTGGCCCGGTCAGCCGCACGAAGAGCGACCGGCCGGGGTTGTTCTGCAGATCGCCAACGATCCAGTAGGACCCTTCCCGCCGTCCGGCAGGAAGGTACGCGCGACACACGCTCTCTGCGTCTTCCGCCAGAGCGCGGATCAGATCTTCGGTCTCGGAATACATGGCTCAACACCCTCCGCGTGCATGTAGTCCTGTCACAGGACAACGCGCAAGCAGACGATCCAGTATTGCGATGCCGCTCGGATCAACTGGGCAGAACAGACGCAGCTTCCAGGCGATGATCTCCGAGAAGAAGCCATCGGCCTTGAGCCGGTCCTTGGCGGCCTCCGTGAACCCGGAGACCTCGATCCGGTTCACCCCCATGACGCGGGAGCGGTGCAACTCCATTCCTTCAGCCAGCCGTACCACGGTCTTGCCCTCCATAACGAGGGCATGGATCTGCGCCGCCGTGAGCTTCGGTGCGTCGGCCGCCAGCGTGGTCGCGACCCAGGCGGGTGAGACACGGCGGCCGATGATGCGCTGGCCGTCATCGGTTTGGAGCCGGTAGACGCGGGTTTCATCCTGGGGAAGTTGCTTCCAGATCGGCAGCAGCAGGCCCGCCACGATGTGGAGCGTGGCTTCCGAGAACTCCGGCACCTCAGCCAGTTCCGCGGTCCAGGCGGCGACAAAGGCCGCGCGGTCGGCTTCCAGCCAGTGAGTATCGTCCATGATCTTCGCCGGGACCGTACTGGCTTCAAGCGGGCGGATCAGGCGCAGGCGGGGCTCGATGGTGCCGTCATCCAGCATCAGGCTGGTGGCGGGCACCTGCACGGCTGCCCGGCCCGAGCGGCTGTTGACCAGAAGCCGGGTTTTCGGATCGTCCAGCCAGTCGAGCGCATCGGCCAGCGAGGTCGGCGTGTTGCGGCGCTTTTCCGCGATGGTCAGGAGCTGTGTTTCTGCGCCGGAGCCGGGATGGGTGTAGATCACCCGCGCATCGGTGACGCGGAAGCTCTCGGCGCGGAGCGTCTCGAGCCCGAGGTCATAGACCCCGGCGGCGATAGCCCCTTCGATCCGTTGATCGAGCAATTCCTCGAAGGCCGCAAAGAGCACGGCCTGCATGTCGATCGTCAGCGCCAGAAGCCGATTGAGGAAGGTCGTGATCGGCGGCAGATCGTCCCTCAGACCATTGTCATCGGTCAGGCTGAGACCGGTGGCATCCTCGAAAGCCCCGAGCGAGCAGCCCACCACATCGCCGCGATAGATCCGGCGATAGAGTTGGCGCAGCGCATCGCGGGCATAGGGGGACTCGAGGTTGTCCTCGGGTCGGAACAGCCCCTGCCCGCCGGTCTGGCGCTGGCCGCGTGTGATGGCCCCGAGCGTGTCGAGGCGGCGCGCGATGGTCGACAGGAACCGCTTTTCTGCCTTCACATCCGTGGCGATGGGTCGGAACAGCGGCGGCTGCGCCTGATTGGTGCGGTTGGTGCGCCCGAGACCTTGGATGGCCGCATCCGCCTTCCAACCGGGTTCCAGCAGATAATGGACGCGCAGGCGCTGGTTTTTCGCACTGAGATCGGCGTGATAGCTGCGCCCCGTGCCACCGGCATCCGAGAAGATCAGGATGCGCTTCTGGTCGTCCATGAAGGAGGCGGTTTCCGCGAGGTTGGCCGAACCCGCTCGGCTTTCGACGACGAGCCGCGCTGCAGGGCCCTTGCCCTTGCGCACGACACGACGCGATCGGCCCGTGACCTCGGCCACCAGATCGGTGCCGAAGCGCTGGACGATCTGATCAAGCGCCCCCGGCACGGGCGGCAGCGAGGCGAGCTTTTCGATCAGGGCATCGCGCCTGCGGGCAGCCTCGCGGCATTCAACAGGCTGGCCGTCCCGCACGACGGCTCGGGAGGAGAGATTGCCCTCGCTGTCGGTGAAGGGCTCGTAGAGCTGCACCGGGAAGGAATGGGCGAGGTAGTCCAGTACGTAATATGCCGCATCCGCGTTATGCAGAGCGCGGCGCTTCAACTCGTTGATCTGCTGTTTCATTTTGGGATCTCCGCTTGGCATAATCATGATGCCTCTGCTCTCAACCGCAGAAGGACACCCTGACATGACCTCCCCCTCCAACTCTCACCCCGGCGGCGCGGCAGCCAACGGTCGCGGAGGCACGCTTACAGCGTGACCTTTTGACCGCTATGGTTGGATGGAGTGGAAAAATGACGGAAATTACAGGTGGTCGACAAGGGCAGCACGGCGGCACAATTGGCGCGAGTTCGGGCACGGCTGGCCGAGCTGGATAAGGAACAACGTCAGCTTCTGCAGGAGCTTTCGGCGCTGGAGGCCCAACAAACCGCAGAAATAGCCGCGCAAGCCAAACGTCCATCCTTTGAAAATGCCCCTGTCACCAACATGTCGACGTCGGGCGAAAAGGTCGAACTGTTCCGCAACCTGTTTGCTGGCCGCCCGGACGTGCTTCCGGTGCGATGGGAAAACCGCAAGACAGGACGCGCCGGCTATTCGCCTGCCTGCTTCAATGAATGGGTGAAAGGCATCTGCGGAAAGCCGACCGTCAAATGCGGGGACTGCAAGCATCAGCGGTTCATACCCGCCAACGCCGGCGTCATCGAACGGCACCTGCGGGGCGGCGAGGGCCCTTCGGCTGATTTCGTGGCCGGCGTTTATCCTTTGCTGCGGGATGATACCTGTTGGTTCTTGGCAGCAGATTTTGACAAAACGTCTTGGGCAGAAGACGCCAGTGCCCTGCTTGCAACTTGCCGGACGAAGGGTGTGCCTGCTGCACTGGAACGGTCCCGCTCGGGCAATGGGGGCCACGTCTGGATATTCTTCGCCGAACCTGTGTCGGCTCGGGCGGCTCGCCAGCTTGGATCGACACTGATCACGGAAACAATGGAGAAACGGCCAGAGATCGGATTTGCTTCCTATGACCGCCTCTTTCCGAACCAGGATACGATGCCCGTCGGCGGCTTCGGAAACCTGATCGCCCTGCCGCTGCAGCACAGCGCGCGGAAGGCCGGCAACAGCGTCTTCCTCGATCCGGATCTCCAGCCGTACGACGACCAGTGGGCATTTCTGTCGATGCTGCCAAGAATGTCGGCGGAGGCGGTAACCAGTATTGTTGCAGCCGCAGAGGTATCTGGTCAGGTGCTGGCAGTCCGGATGCCGGTTGATGATGAAAATGCTGACGAGCCGTGGAAAATGTCGCCGTCGCGCCGCCCGAAGGCGAAACCTGAGAATCTGGTAACCCCGAGCGCCGTCAAGGTAACCATCGCCGATCAGATCTACATCGACCGGACAGGGCTGCCCTCTGCGATGATAGCCCAATTGGTTCGCGTCGCGGCGTTCCAGAACCCGGAGTTCTATCGGGCACAGGCTATGCGACTGCCCACATTCGGAAAACCTCGCGTGGTCTCCTGTGCCGAGCTGCATCCGCGCCACATTGCCTTACCTCGAGGCTGCTTTGATGAAGCTGTTGAAGTCCTGAGCGAACAAGGTGCGAAAGCAGAACTGGACGACCAGCGGAGCAATGGAGCCCCGCTGCCGGACACGGTCAGATTCCTTGGCGAGCTTCGGCCGCAGCAACAGCGCGCCTTCGACGCGCTTGCAGCCCATGATACTGGCGTGCTCGCGGCGACCACAGCCTTTGGCAAAACCGTTGTCGCTTCCGCCCTGATTGGTCATCGCGCCCGAAACACGCTGGTTCTGGTCCATCGTCGGGAACTTCTCGACCAGTGGGTTGAGCGGCTGAAGACGTTCCTTCAGATCGACCCCAAACAGATTGGTGCAATCGGCGGCGGAAAGCGAAAACCGACTGGTGTGGTCGACGTGGCGCTGATCCAGAGCCTGGTCAGGAACGGCGAAGTCGACGACATCGTGGCAGATTACGGTCAGCTTATCGTTGATGAGTGCCACCATCTGTCAGCAGCGAGTTTTGAACTTGTCGCGCGCAGAACGAAGGCGCGCTATATCGCCGGTTTGTCGGCAACCATCGCCCGAAAAGATGGGCATCATCCCATCATCTTCATGCAATGCGGTCCCGTTCGGCATCGGGTGCATGCCAGATCACAGGCTGCTGAGAGTGGCATTCGTCATCGGGCGCGTGAGCGTCACACGCGGTTCAAACTGCCTGAAGTGCTGGCGATGGCCGAACGACCGTCGATGCCCGCGATCTACGCGGCGCTGGCAGACAACGATGGGCGGAACGATCAGATCTTTGATGATGTGCTGAAATCGCTCGAGGCGAAGCGCTCCCCGATCGTCTTGACTGAACGCAAAGATCATCTGGATTACCTGCAGCAGCGGTTCTCGAGTTTTGCGAAGAACCTGGTCGTGCTGCGGGGAGGCATGTCGGCGAAAGACCGGAGGTCTGCCGCCGCCGCGCTGAATGTCCCCGATGACGAGGAGCGGTTGATCCTGGCGACAGGACGCTACATTGGGGAGGGCTTTGACGACCCCCGGCTCGATACCTTGTTCCTGACGATGCCGATCGCGTGGAAGGGAACACTTGCGCAGTATGTTGGCCGTCTGCACCGACAGCATGACGGCAAGAAGGATGTTCTGGTCGTGGATTACGTCGACAGCGCCGTCCCTGTTCTCGCCAGAATGGCCGCAAAGCGTCGAACGGGATACCGCGCCCTCGGCTATGTGATGGAATAGCAGCGCCCCACTTTGGGCGGGACGCTGCTGTTGAATTGGGCGCGCGGAGCGCAGGACGGTGAAGTATCCACTATCGCGGCTTTGCGCCGGTTGCGGCAGCGAGGATCGACATGAGTTTGTCCGAGGGCGGCCGAAACTTACCCGGCTTGATCAGCGGGGCGTGGTGGGCATCAAGAAGGGCCAACTTCTCAGTCGGATCCGCGCGCAAATACATCTCGGTCGTCTGGAGGCTGGCATGACCCAGCCAAAGAGCGACCTTGCGGACATCGCCCGTGGCCTGAAGCGTGTGCATGGCGCAACTGTGCCGCAGCACATGCGGGGTCACGTGCTTGTCGGCAATCGAAGGGGTAGCGCGTTCTGCTGCAGCAACATGTTGACGGAGCCGGTAGGCAAAACCATCACGCGACATCGGACCGCCATCGCGATTCAGGAATAGTTCCGGCCCGAAATCGTCGGGACGAACGGCTAGCCAAGCCCGAATGGCTGCTTGCGTCTCCTTCCAGAGCGGCAGCACCCGTTCCCGACGGCCTTTCCCGAGCACACGGATGCTGGCGAACGATCCCCTTGGGAAATCGTCCATCCGAACTGCGAGAAGCTCAGACGCTCGCAAACCTGCGGCATAGGCCAGGTGAAGCATTGCCCGATCGCGCTGCCCGGCAGGAGTTCTGTTGTCTGGGGCTGCAAGTAGGGCGCGCACCTCGTCCTTCGTCAGGTAGTCGATCAGTTTTACATCTGTGCGTTTGACGGGCAGCGCCCTGACCATCATCGCTTGTTCGAGGCAGGCTGCGCGCCTTGGCTCAAGGAAGCGGAAAAACGCTTTGATCGCAGCCAGTCTCGCATTACGGGATCGAACAGTATTGGCGCGTCCTTCTTCGATATGCTCGAGGAAGGCCCTGATCAGCCTGACATCGAGATCCTCAATCGCGAGGTCTGATGGCTGCCGTTTATAGTGCGCAGCCGCAAACCGCAGCAGCAGGGTGAACGCGTGGGCATAGGCGGCGATGGTATGTTGGCTGGCGCCACGCTCATGAGGCAGATGCTTCTGCAGGAAAGCCGACAGGTCTGGCGCGAGCGGGGTCATGCTGCACCCCCGATCCACATCTCTTCCGCCCTTGCCGCGATCATTTGCAACAAGACAGGCGTGGCCTCGAGGTACCAATAGGTATTGTTGATATCGACATGGCCGAGATAGGTGCTCAGAGCCCGCATGTGCCGCAAGACGGACTGCGGATCAGACCCGCAGCGTTCGAGGGATCGAACCGCGAAGGTGTGGCGCAAATCGTGTAGCCGAGGGCCGGGGCCAGTCGGACGGCGATACCCCAGCTTGCGCACGATCCGAACGAAGACCACGTGCGCCCTCGTCGCCGTTGGTGCGTGACCGTGCCCGAGCACGAAAAGGTCATGACCGGCATCACGGACGATGCGCCGCCGATCAAGATAGCGCTCCAACGCTGCACGGGTCGAGGCGTGAAGCGGGACGAGGCGGCTCTTGCCAAATTTGCCCTTGCGTATCATCAGGCCATCTTCCGTCAGGTCGTCGCAACGCAGGGACAAAGCTTCCGAGATGCGAAGACCTGTAGAGGCCAGCAACCCGAACAGCGTGTGATAGGTCTGTGGGCTGATCGGGGACAGGCCCGGAACCAGTAGTGCCTCCGCTAGGATGCCACTGATCTGGTCGTGCGAAAGGATGTAGGGCGCAGGTCGGCGGCGCCTTGACCGGCCGAACAATCCTGCCACCGGAACCTCATGTTGCACGTCCTCTGCATGCAGAAACATCGCAAAGACGCGGGCCTGATCATACCGGTCTTGCGCTGAATTGGGCGTGGCCGCGCTGCCCACCCACGCGAGGATCAGTGACGCGGTGACGCGCTCATCGGACCGGTCAGCGGCGAAGGCCGCGAAATCGTGCAAGGACTTCTCATGTTTGTTGAACCCCTTTCCGAGGGCGCGGTGCAGGTTGATATAGCGGTCAACATGGCGGTGAATCATGCTGAATACCCCGGCCAAGGCTGGGCAACCGCCCCCAGCATATCGACATCGACCTTGGCGTAGATTGCCGTGGTGTCGCGCGACGTGTGGCGAAGAGCAGCCCCAATCTGATCGAGTTCGGCCCCATCGCGTAGCCATGCGGAGGCCAGCGAATGCCGAAACACATGCGAGCCGGTTGGCAAACCAACGAAACCGCTGCGGGACAGGACGCGTGAGACGATACCGGCAATCTCAGCGGATGAACGAAATGGCGTGAAAGGGGCCTGAGTGCGCAAGAAGACCAGATCGGATGCAACCACCGGGCGTGCGTCCTCGATATAGGTGAGCAGCGCGTCGCCGACGTCCTGCGGCAAAGGCATGAACACCCCGCGTCGGCTCTTGCCGTGCAATCGCAACCTGCTCGCGCGCCAGTCGATGTCGGCGAGGCGGAGCTGCCAGATATCGCCAGCCCGCAGGGCCATCCGCGCGAGAAGCAGGATGATGGCGCGGTCCCGCACCTCAACGGCTGTGACTGTGCCGCAGGACGCGACGATCTCTTCGATGGTCGAAGCCGGGATCGTCTTTGGGACGGTGGAAAGCCTGCGTCGCACCCCTGACGGCACCGCAAGAAGCAGCGACGGAGCACAATGTCCTTGGCCAATCATGAAGCGTAAGAATGTGCGCAGTACTGTTATCGTCATGCGGGCTGACGATCGAGAGCGATCCTCGCCCTGATCCAGAACAATCGAGCGGACGGCCGCTGCGGTGAACCCCTGCGGTTCCGATCCAAGCTTCATCAGCCAGCGGCCCAACTCTTGCTGATAGCGCCGGATCGTCTCGGACGTGGCGCCGCGCTCCCGACGCATCCAAGTGGTAAAATCGGCGAGACGTGGATCGGCCGGTGGTTCAGTGGCCACCGTCACCGGGATCAATCCTTCTATTCTGAGGAAAGCCACGAAGGCGCGCGCACCACGGCGACGATCCTTGGTGCCGGTCCCCGCTACCCGTTTGCCGCGCTTCGTTTTGATCCCGCATTGGCAGTCGTGCTGGGCAAACAGCTCGATCAGGTCACCATCGATGCCTTCTCTCGGAACTCGCATTTGCAGGGCCCATTCGGCGAAATGCCGGGCCTGGCTGATGCGGGAGCTGTAGGTGACCCTGCTGTAGCCTTGGGTCGCGAGGTTTGCCGAAAAGCCGGCCAAATGCGGGCCGAGCCGGGCAACCGCATCAGGAATAGCAACCTGACCAGCACCTTCGAGATGCCGCAAAAATCTGCGGGCATCGGTGATGTAGCCTGGGTCCTGCAACTGTGCAGCACTATAGCGACCGCACCGACACCGGTGCCGCGCAAAACGATCGACCGCCGCAGCATCAAGATCCTTGATCGCGACACGTCGGTCGGCGGCCCACTTCAGGAAATGCCGTGCCGCACTGAGAGCGCCAGCGGACAGGTTGGGATTGTCCGCAAGATAGGCGTTTACGAGTGCTTGGTCGACGACAGCCCCGTTGGCTGCCGCGCCGCCGGGGTGAGAGTTGGAGGGGGAGGTCATGTCAGGGTGTCCTTCTGCGGTTGAGAGCAGAGGCATCATGATTATGCCAAGCGGAGATCCCAAAATGAAACAGCAGATCAACGAGTTGAAGCGCCGCGCTCTGCATAACGCGGATGCGGCATATTACGTCTTATCCGGAACTCCGGATAAGACATATTCCCGAGGCGTGATGTCGACGCGGATGTCGTTCCACTCCTCGGTCGGGATCTCCGACAGGCGGCGTTCCATCAGCGCCTCGCCGGTCGAGACGATCTGGACGACGGCCGCATGGCCTGCGGCGAGATCGGCCTCGATGCTGGCGATGAGGGTGGGGGTTTTCATGCTGGTCAGCAGATGACCGAAGAAGCGCTGCTTGGCGGACTCGAAGGCCGAACGCGCGGCGGACTTGGCCTGCCGGTTGAGGGTGCCGCCGCTGTCGCCTGTGATATTGGCAGCCTCCATCGCTGCGGCCAGATTGTTGTGGATGATAGCAAAGGCCCCGGCATAGGCATCGTAGATGGCACGCTGCTCCGGAGTGAGGGGATGTTCGACCAGTTCATATTCGACGCCGTCGTAAGACAGCGACCGCGCGGTGTAGAGGCCGAGAGCGCGGAGATCTCGGGCCAGCACTTCCATGGCCGCGACTCCGCCCGCCTCGATGGCCTCGACGAACTCGGCGCGGGTCGCGAATGGGAAATCTTCCCCGCCCCAAAGGCCGAGCCGCTGCGCATAGGCGAGGTTGTGAACTGAGGTCGCCCCTGTGGCCGAGACATAGACCACCCGCGCATTCGGCAGCTTGTGCTGCAGCCGCAGGCCCGCCCTGCCCTGCTGC
Source organism: Gemmobacter fulvus (assembly GCF_018798885.1). NCBI lineage: Bacteria > Pseudomonadati > Pseudomonadota > Alphaproteobacteria > Rhodobacterales > Paracoccaceae > Gemmobacter > Gemmobacter fulvus. Next base: position 10,644 of record NZ_CP076365.1, read on the forward strand.
GAGGCATCAGTATCGCCACGCTCGCCTTTGCTGCCTGCGGCATTCGCCATGGCATGGCTTTCGTCGAACAGGATCACCCCATCGAAATCCGGCCCAAGCCAGTCGACGATCTGGTCGACACGGGATTTCTTCGCCCCCCGTTCCTCCGAGCGCAGCGTCGCATAGGTCGTGAAGAGGATGCCCTCGACGAGAGGGATGTCGCGGCCTTGCGCAAAGCGCGAGAGGGGCGTGACCAGCAGTCGCTCTTGGCCGAGCGCTGACCAGTCGCGCTGCGCGTCCTCGAGAAGCTTGTCGCTCTTCGAGATCCAGAGCGCCTTGCGGCGGCCCTGGCACCAGTTGTCGAGCAGGACCCCGGCCGACTGGCGGCCTTTGCCCGCCCCGGTGCCGTCCCCGAGGAAGAAACCACGGCGGAACCGGATGGAGTCAGCGGCATCGTCTGGCGCGGCGGAGACCACGTCGCCGGTTTCATCCACGCACCACGCGCCGGCAAGGTATGCACCATGGGCCTCGCCCGCGTAAATCAGGGTTTCAAGCTGGGCGTCGGAAAGAAGCCCTTCGCGCAGAACTGCAGCGGGCAGCTTGGGGCAATAGCTGGGTTTTGGTGGCACGACCGAGGCCATGGCCGCAGATTGAACCAGCTTGGTCGGGTGCGGTTCCGCCCCGGGGATGTCGATCGCCTGCAGACGGAAGGTCTCATATATGGCATCCGACAGGCGCGCGCTGGCCCCGTCCTCGGTTGCATCGCGCAGGCTATAGGCGAGATCTGCTGCCTCGATCTGCGGAGCGGTATTGGTGGGGGGTGTTGCTGGCGTGGCGCGAGAACCGGTGAGCGCACTGCGCTTGGTACGGGCGGAATTTCCCGGGAAGGGGGAGGTGGGGACATTTGCTGTCGCGATTTGCGCGTCCAGTTCGAGGCGCGGGGGGACGTGGGCGGTGATCAGCGACAGCAGGCTGGCGAGATCAGGCGATATCGGGCGCGCCAGATCGGCGGTGATGCCGCCCGCCTCGTCACCGCGGCATTTGTCGAAGACCGAAATGCGTGTCTCAAAGCTGGTGCCGTGCTTGGCGAAGGCCACACCCGACACGGCACCCGTAAAGACCAGATGCGCGGTCTCGGTCAGGCGGGCGAAGGTTTCCACCCAGGCGGGCGCGTCTGGCGCGAACCCAGCACCCGTGATGGCGACCAGCCGTCCGCCGGTGGCAAGCCGCGCGAGCGCCGAGCGCAGATTCCGCGCTGTTGCCTCTGTCGTGCGGGTATCGACATTGGCCACGACCGAGAACGGCGGGTTCATCAGGATGACGCTCGGGCGAAAGCCCACGTCCAGATGATCGTCGATCTGGGCTGCGTCAAAGCCCGTGACGGGGCGACCCGGAAAGAGGAGCCGCAGAAGATCGGCGCGGGTGTCGGCAAGCTCGTTCAGCGCGAGGCGGCCGCCGGTGATCTCTGCAAGGATGGCCAGAAGGCCTGTTCCGGCCGACGGCTCAAGCACCAGATCGCGCGCGGTGATCTGTGCCGCAGCCAGCGCCGCCAGCCCCATAGGCAGCGGCGTCGAGAATTGCTGGAGCCGCTCCATCTCCTCGGACCGCCGCGTATGGGTCGGCAAAAGGCCGGACACCTTGGCAAGAATCGGTAGCAGCGCGGCAGGCGAGCCAGCCCGCGCCAACAGCGCGCGGCCGAACTTCCGCAAAAACAGGACCAGCGCTGCCTCGCCCGCTTCATAAGCCAGCTTCCAATCCCATGCGCCGGTGGCGTCAGAGCCGCCAAAGGCGCGCTCCATCTCAACGCGCAGGTGCCGCGCGTCTATCTGGAAACCCTGCGCCAGATCAGGCTGCAGCGCCTCGGCCACGCTCAAGATCGCAGCGGCCGTATCGGAGGACGGGATGGGGACAACAGGCGCAAGCGCGCGCTCGGTCGCAAAAGGGGCGAGATGGGTCATCGGGAAACTCCGGAATGAGGGACAGGATCAGGCCCGGACACCCTCTCTCGGGCACCCTCAGGCCTGATCCTCCCCGGCCCTCCTCTTCCTCTCGAACCCCATGTTATCCGCAGGCGGCTTGCTTTTGTTCCTGTTATGTTCTATATTGAAAGCCAAGCTAGGAAGGGAGACCCCCGATGGAAAGCACCACTTACGCCTTGCCCGCGACGCCCAAGCAGATCGCCTATGCGCGTGCGCTGGCCCTGCGCAACCAGACCCTCCTGCCCTGGGAGGTTCAGCAAGACCTGCGCGCACTCAGCGCTTGGATCGACGCGCAAGCCAGGTTGAAGCCGGGCACGCAAGACAGCCGCCCGACCTCAAAGCAGGTCGCCTTTGCCGAGCGCCTCGCCCGCATCAAGCGCCGCGCCGTGCCGGATGAGTGTTTCCGCGACAAGGGGCTGATGTCGAAGTGGATCGACGGGAACAGGTACTGTCGTCCAACGGCAGAAGCAGGAGGCGCGCCTGAGGTCCTCGGATTCTCGCTGACGCGCTAATGCTTGTCTGATATTGCAAGCCCATAGAATGGCAGTCGTAGAGCATCCGCCATGCTATGGCATATCCTAACAGTTATTTTAGCAAATCTATGGAATTGCAAAACTTGCCCGCTTGACATACTGTGACATGGCGGAATGACCGCAGATGCAAAATCACAGGTTGGCAGATGTCGGTCACCAGAGCAAAGCAAAGACAGGCCCAGGAGAGGGTCAACCAGGCCGGCAGCCTTGCGAAGTCGCTGGCGAAGCCAGTCGGTGGCTGGATCGCCACATTTCAAGAGGCGATCGGGATGAATGCCCCGGCCCTTGCTGAACGCCTCGGCATCTCGCGCAATAACATTTACGCCGCGATCCAGAACGAACAGGCCGGAACCATCTCCCTGAACCAGATGGAGAAGATCGCCGAGGCCATGGGCGGACGCCTCGTCTATGCAATCATCCCGCGCGAAGGCCCCGTTGAAGAGATTGTCATGGCCCAAGCCCGCACGAAGGCACGACGCATCATCCAGCGCACGCGGGCGCATATGGCTCTGGAAGAGCAAAGCGAGGGCCTGCGCAGCGAGGCCGAGATGGTCGAGGACCTGGCGGCGGACATCATCCGCGAAGGCCGCCGGGATTTCTGGCAATGACGCTCGAGCTTCATGAACCCACCGGCGCGACCCCGCTGACGCCCGACGAGTTGCTGGGCCTCAAGGCCAAGCACATAGCGACCCGTGGTGAGCTGAACGAACTCGAAGGGGAGAACATCATCGCCGGTCTGACGTGGCTGGACCGACGCCCGAAGTCATTTGACGTCCTGACAGATGCCGCCGTGCGCGAAATCCACAAGCGTCTTTTCGGGGAGGTCTGGGATTGGGCAGGTGTCTACCGGCTGACCGAAAAGAACATCGGGGTGCCAGTGTGGCATGTATCGACCGAACTGCGCACCTGCCTCGATGACGCGCGATACTGGCGCGACCACAAGAGCTTCGACCCGCTGGAAGCGACGGCGCGCCTTCACCACCGCCTGGTCTGGATCCATCCCTTCGCGAACGGCAACGGACGTTGGGCGCGGATCATGGCGGACGCCTACTTGGCGAAGATCAATCCGGACATCTTCCTCGACTGGTCTGGCGGTGGAACGCTGAACGCCGAAAGTGCGCACCGGTCCGCATACATCGCAGCACTCAGAGCCGCCGATCAGCACGACTTCGAGCCGTTGGTGGCGCTCGTGCAGTCACTCGCAAGGTAGCCGTCCAGCTCGGACAGGCAAGATGGCGTGGCGGTTCACCCGAACCGGCGTCCGCCTTTGGTGAAGGTATATTCATTGGCGATGATCCCTTCCTCAACGGTATCGTCCGAGGTCAAGTGGTCGTATTCGGCCTGAAGCCGGCAGTAGAGCCAGCGGGCGAGATCGCGGATCGCCTCGGTCACGATCTCCTCCGCGTCCTCGGTCGGCGGCTGCCAGGTCGGGCTGTCGCGCGTGACGTCCACCGACATGGTATATTCGTGGAAATAGCGGCCTCGGTGGCTGACCTCGGCGGCAAGCTGGTAGAAGTTTCGGCGCTGGATGGCCTGCAACCGGTCGGCGATGGCATGGAGCGTCGCGTCGGTCGGGGCGTAGTCCCGGATGCGTGCGGCCGCGCCCTTGGCGTGGCTGAGATACCCTTCGAACGACGCTCCATCCCCCTGGCTCCAGAACCCTGAAAACCAGATGCAGGGCTTGGCCCGCGTCCCTCCGCCCATCAGGCGGACAGGGGTAGTCTTCAGGCAAATGCCGAGGATTTCGCAAACCCGTTCGAAAACTTCATAGACCGCGTCCCACCAATCATCGTGGGGGCCAAGTTCGCGATACCAGCTGCGCGCCTTTTCCTTGGCGGCATCCGAGAGTTCGGGGAACTGGTAGACGGTGGTGCAGATCACCTCAGGCATCACCGTCCTCCCCGTTCAACGCGGCAACCAGCCACTCCTGGCTGCTCGTCCAGCCGATGGAATTTCGGGTGCCAAGATCGATGACATGCGCGCCGCCGCCGAAGGCATCGAGTCGGGGCCGGGAACAGGTCAGGGCGTACTGGAAGCCCCAGAGGCCGGTGAGGTCGAGTTCTTCTGCCAGGCGCAGCACGAAGCGGATGAGGGCCTCGACATCGCCGTGCTCGTCATCATGGATCCAGAGGGTGCTGCCCTCGGGCGCATCCTGACGCATGAGATCAAAGCCCGCGGCCTCCGGGTCGTCGGCGTCGTGATCCGCAGCGCGGAGTTCTTGGAACAACGCGAGCGCACGGGCAGCCTTGTCGGGGCTGCCGACGTCGAGCAGGCACGAGAAATGGGTGAAGTAATCCGCCATGGGGACCTCCTGAATGGGGAAGACCCGGCCGAGCGGCCGGGCGTTGTGTTGGAATGAAGGGATGGTTGGGGCGATCAGCCGGTACGCCTGTCGCCCGCAGCCTGTCGCGCGGCATGCGCGCAGAGCATCTGCCGGTAGAAGCGCTTGCGCGCCGTCCGGAAGCCGCGAACGGCGCGCGTGTCGGGGTGCAGCGCCCGGACTGCCGCCCGCAGGACCGCATACGGCGACGCCGCCGAGGGCAAGCCGAGGCGCAGATAAGCCGGATCGGTCATCTCAAGTCACCTCGACCACGGGCGAGGCAAGATGCAGATCGACCAACGCCTCGATCTGTGCGGTGCGGCCCATCCAGGGCTCGGGCCGGATGGCCTTCACCCAGTCGGCAAAGCTTGGGATGAAGCCAAGGTCTTCCTTGACATGCTGCTCGCCGACCCAGCGGGTCGGGATAATGCGCCCAGTCGAGAGGGTGAGGGTCGGACCGAAGATCGTCTCGGCCATGAATATGCCCTCCGCATGTTATCTGGACAGTCAATCCGTCTCTTCTGGAAAACCTCTTGCCGTCATTGGGGTTTTCTTGGGTGGCATCGGTGAGACAGTTCATTGGGGGCTCCCTCTCTTATTATCCTTGTTTCACCCCCACCTCACTTTCCTCTCCCTCTTCGGTTTCGACGCCTCAAGCACCGCCCTGGGAGGGTGGCCTGAACGGCAGGACTTTCGGGTCAGCTCGCGCGATCTGCTCTTCCAGAACCGCAATCAGGCGGCGTTGCTCTTCGCCCTGTAGCGCGAGGATCTGGATTTGCTGTGCCAATGTCCGCACGGTCGCGCGCAACTCGGCCAACTCACCACCGCGTGCCGCCCGCAGCTCAGCTTCGAGTTCGCGGATGCGGGCCTTCAATCCAGCGACCGAACCCGACCGAAACCTCGCCTCAGCCACACGGAATTCCGCGAGAACGGCTGTGGCCCGGTTGGCCGTAGCCCGGCTGACACCCGCCTCGCGCGCGAGATTGGCAACGTTGAGGCGCCCGTCGGTATGGACGGAGGTTCCGTCGAGCAGGCGCTTCATAGCGACGCGCAAAGCGTCTTCGGTCTTCTGACTGACGGGCTGTGTCATACCTTCGGGTCCTCCAAGTGCGCGATCAGTCGGCGTTTTCGATCATTGTCCTGAGTGATGGCCACCTTCTGAAACGCCGACAGGGTGTTGCCCTGTAGCAGGCGCTCCCCCTCGTCGATCGAGGCCAGCCAAGGTGCAACATGACGCGTAGTCAGACAGGAATTGGGGCAGCGGTCCGGGCTACAACGCGAGATTACCGGAGCCACCGGCTTGTCGTCGGGCCGCAGGCAGAGGGCGCTGGCGGGATCAAAGAAGCAATCGTTCAGAAATCCGACATGCAACGTCTTTCCAAGATGCGCTAGCATCGTTCGCAGGCGTTTCTGGTCGAGGACGCGCCCGGGCAGATCACCGAGGGTATCCCGGACGTGGTCGAACTCCTGCTTGAGACGGGACGATGCTGGCCCACCGGGCTCGTCGCCCTGCAGGTAGGCCTCATAATAGGCGACGACATCGTCCAGTTGGCCAAGCACCCATTCCTGCTCGACCGCCCGGCGAAAATCGCCGTGCGGCGCGCCGGCATAGCCCTCGAACATCGCCACGGAGGCATGCTTGTACTGGATCTTTCCGGCGATCACGCCGAAGGGGCGGTTCGCGATATACCATGCGATGGTGCGCCGGAACTGCCGGGTGGTGAAATGCCAGGGGTGTCCGTCGACATGTGGAATGGCAGGCGGGTTTGGGACCCGCGCATCCAGACCGTCGCGAAACATCTTGATGATCGGCGCCGCCTGTGAGGCCAGATAGTCCGCCGTCCAGTCCCAAGGCTTCAACGAGACCCAAAGAGATCGCAGGTCGCGGTCGCCGCGTGCGCGCCGTGACAGGACTTCCAAAGCATCGACCGCTCGGGCGACCGGCGCGATAGTGATCCAATCGGCGGAAACACCCGCCGCCTCGCGGTGCTTATAGACGGTGCTGCGTACCCGATAGCGCTCGATCAGGTTATCGGCACTGCGTTCAACCGAAACGCAGCCCGGCTCCATGTCCTGCAACTCGCTGTCGCGCATCCCCGTCAGATACGCGCAGACGATGTAGCAAGCCGCCTGCAACATTCGTTCTTCATGCTGCAAGCTGTCCGTGTCGAAACGCTCTCGCCAGGGCAAGCCGGTATCGGGGTCGAGGCTGATCGGGGTATCCATGCCGCCGACCTCGGTTCCCATCTCAGACGCCATCTTTTGCAACATGCTGACGGTCGCGGTGGATTTGCTGAGAGTCCCGGTTCGGGGACAGCCGATCTGAAGGCACATCAGCCTGAAATTATACGCGTCGCCCACTGCGGGATCAGGAATGCCGCGGGTGGTGTTTGGACGACGCTCCCAAAGTGGCACACCCCGCCCTTCCGCCCGGCGGGCCTCGAGCCAGGCGCGCAGACGGTAGCGATACCGTTCGTGGCGGCCCTGACGGGCATCCTCCGCGAGGATTTGGGCAGAGTGGGCTTGAAGACGATCCAGCTCTTCGCGGGCCGCAAGGATATCGGGGGCGAAGACATCGACATATCGCATCGACCAATGGAGCAGTGCGCCGATGACCGGCTCAGGGATCCGAGGCGTGGAGTTCTCCGCGCTCGTCCGGCTCCGACCGCTGACGTTGCTCGCGGTGCGCCCACCCCAAGGCAGGAAGGGAATACCGCCCCCGGTCACCCATGGCCCGAAATAATGAAGGTCGATGGGAACATCGATATAGAGGCGGACCTGTTGCGACGAGCGCGACGGGTCTGCCCGCACATCCGCCAGATAAGCGTCCAGTAGTCGCGGATCGACGCGCCCCAGTTCTACTGAGCCAGTGCGTTCGCGCAGGAACTCCCCGAAATGACGTACGAATGACAAGGTGCCTATGGCGGTGGAGGGGCTGCATGGAGCCCGGTAGTTCCGAAGCGGGGCGGAAAGGCGGGCGAGCACATACTCTTTTGCCAATCGCCGAAGCGCGGGATCCTCGAAGGTGCCGAAATTCAGCCGAAAATAGGAGGGGCGCGCATTCGTTCGAAACATCGCTGGACCGAGGTCCCAGAGATCGTCCCCGAAGCGGGGCAGCGTTGAGCGGTCCGTTCCGGGTCTCAGCGGCCTACCCACGAGAATATTGGCGTCATCGGGATGGATTGCCGATGGCAGCGATGGCCTTGCAGTCGTGATGACCGGTTTTGCTCTCATGCCAGACCCGCCTCCGGAGGAAGGTAGATCTGTGGCGGCTGACCGGCGGCGAGCGAACGCGCGGTCTCGAGATCTGCCTCTGAAAACTGCGGCAATATCTGCGTATCGATCCGGTGGTGGGCCAGTCCGAACTTCGACTGCCAATCAGCTTTCGTCATAACCTTGCGCTGGTCCACAACGAAATCCAGAAACGCCATAATCGCGGGAAGCTTGCGGGTGGTGATGACACCGTTGCGGCATTCGAGGCAGCCCCAGAACGGTACCGGGCAAGCCTCGCCCGACTTGGCAAAGGGGCTGCTGTAGAAGCCGGAACAGCTTGCCAGCCACACATCCTGTTTGCCGGACAGCAAGGCCGGAACATCGGTTGCCATCCCCTCCGGCAAACCTGTCTGTGCCGGAGGAGCGGCCAAGGCTACCGCCACGGCTTCCGGCGTCAACACGGTGGGCCGCAACGCATCTTCGACGGCGTCCATCATCGCCTCGGCGATGGTCGCTTCGTGGGTCGGTCGCAGGGCCGGAATGTCTGCATAGTGGTTCGCCGCGACCTCGACAGTATGACCGACCGCGAACCGGCGCAGTTGACCGCCGGTCTTACGATACCACGCAGCCTTGTGCGTCTTGCGCAAACGCGAGAGGCAGAGTTTCAACCTCTTCCCGTCATCACCTTGCAGCCCGTGATCTCTGATCCAGATCCTTCTGGTCGACTGCATCGGCAGCACGACATCGGTCAGGCGGCCGCGACAGAAATAGGTGAAAAGCTGTTCGCTCCGGAGATGGCGCCGCGCGGTCGCAGTCCATTGAATGGCAAGGCGCAGGAGACCGCCCGGCGTGCCCGACCCTCCATCACGAACCCGGAGCCGCTTCCACTCGGCATGGCGGGCGCGGCGCTTGCAATACTCGATCTCGACATATCCGCTGGAAGGGTTCTTCAGACAATCGGCACGCAGCGACTTGATCGCCTCGATCTCGAGGCCGGTCTCCAGCGACAGCAGGATGAACAGGGCAACCAGATCGCCCAAGAGCAGATGCCGCGTGCCATGCATCCTGTCGCTCAGCCCCTCATTGGAAAACCCCCCAAAGTCCCGTGCCGCGTAGAGCTGGCGGAAGAGAAAACTTTTGCAGGTAATGAACCCGACACGGTCGATCTCGGCGAAGGCGTCGATCTCCAACCGATCGATGCGTGTCTTGCACTTCTTCACGGGCGCTGACCGAAACCGCTGCATGATCGCGGCAACATCGGCACGCGCGGCTGCCTTCAGGGCCACCGCGACATGGTCACTGTAGGCATCGCGCGGGCGCGGTGGAACACCCGGGTGCATGCTTACATAGAACAATCGGCGTGAGGCCTCTTCCGAAAGGCGTCCTGGTTCTCCCGCGTCCGCCAACCGCAGCAGGCCCACCACGTCGCCCATCAGATGGAGGCGATGGTTGGGATGAAGCCCGCTCTCCTCCATCCAGGCGTCGAACCCATCAATGACGGCGACATCCATCTCGACCAGAGCCTGCAGGGGCGAGCCTGTCGCATCGAGATAGCGCCAGAACCGATAGACCGCTTCGGCCAAAGACGTGGCGGTGCGGACGGTGCCGGCTGGGCCACCTACCTGACACGCCTGCCAGAGTGCCTGAGTGAAGGAACGCGCAAGCGAAGCCCGACCGGGCAAACGCGTCAGGTCTAGCGTCGTGGTCCGTCCGGCCAGAGTAATGTCGAAACGGCGCGCGGCGATGGCAATGGCAGCGGCGGGACCTGGATCGGGAAGGTGTTCGGGAAAGCTCGCGCGTCGCCCCGGGCGCGGCTGTGAGACGCCGGATTTGCCGCTCATCGGTCGTCTGCCATGAGTTCGGCAGTCCAGCGGTCCGCCGCTGCATCGACGAGTTCCTGCGCCTCGGCAAGACTGTCGAGATAGATGTAGGTGCTGGTGATGTTCGCGTGGCCGAGGAGGTGTTGGAGATGGCGGAGCGGATCGCCAAGCATCTGGCGATAGGCGGCGCCGTGCGCATCGGTCGGGTTGAAGATTGCGCCAACCTGTTCGCGGATCAGCATCGACAGCATGTTGACCGCAAAAGTGTGCCGCAGCATGTGCGGCGTGACGGTGATATCGAGGCCGAAAGCCCGACACCGCTGGCCTGCCCTGCGAAATGCCACCTCCCAAGTGCCCGACGACACGGGCTGGCCGCGTTCGGTGAGCCAGAGCGACACGTGTTCAGCCCTCCCGTCCGGCGATCGCAGCAGCCGTTGGCGATCTTGCGGACGGAGCCTAGTCAGGGCGACGCGTCGGCCACTGCCATCGACGGCGTTGCGGCCATCGGGTGACAATACGAGCGGGACGGCCGGATGAGGCGGGGTCTTTGCCAGGGCGATCTGGCGCTCGATATCGCTGTAATCCTCGATTAGTTTGAGTACCCGACGAGGCAACCGGATGCGTCGCGGGCGTTCGCCTTTGGTGATCACGCCCGGAAGATCGAAAGGAAGTATCCGCGGGCTGTCGGAGGTCAACCGAGGCAGTTCGTCAATAATCAGGCTTCCCGCCTCGCCGAGGCGCATCCCCGTCGTAACGAGCAGTTCCGCGAACACGGCATTCCGCTCCCCATTGCGGCCGCGCCAAGCTGGGTCCTCGGACCCGTCCGGCAATCTACCCTTCAGGCCGATATCCCGAAATACGAGGTAGCGCCCGAGATCAACGAATTGCATGTCATGCGGGCGCGCGGCACGTTCCCGCGCCCTGTTGCCCTCGACCACCTTCGGCGCTCCCCGCCCTTGCCCATGACGAAAGGATAGGTCGTATCGAAACGGCGAGGATGCGATCAGTCCCTCATCGAGAGCCCACCGATACAGTTTGTCGAGCGCCGCGATCGCCCTATTCCAACTGGGTGCCGAAATCTGGAACGGTGCATCGGACAAACGCCGTGCATGGTGAAACGCGATGACATCGTTGTAGTCGGCACGCCAAAGCTGCTTGCCACCACGCCGTTCTTCCAGAAACCGCATCCAGACGAAAATGTCATGGGCGTAGGCACGCAAACTGTGCCGCGAACACACCCCCATGGTCGGACAGGCGCGAAAGAACCGGTTCACGTCATGCAAGTAGCTTCCGTCCCGATCCAGAAAGAACGGCATGCCATCCATCAGACCGATCCTGCCAGCGACCCCTGTCAGATCGACCGCAACGCCTTCGACCGAAACCGGCGCGCGCAGCGCCGATCCGTCGGTAAAATAAAGCTGCGTCATCCATCCTCCAAAGGCGTTCGCGTCCAACAAACGACGCCCGCGACTCCAGTCGCCCTAAAACCGAAACGCCGCCAGCCCCGTCCCTACGGCCCTTTTGATGGAGAGCGGGCCGGGGCTGGCTCATCTCTCAATCCCAAGGCCCCGCATAACCCGCACCATGCACAGGAATAAGACGCTTCCATAGAGTCAGGATAACGCATGATGAAACATCGCGCGATGGCGGAAATCCGCAGAGTGGGCTTTCGAGCTATCGTTTATGTGGACAGCACGCCCGCGGCGGCGTTTTGCCATATGCTGGACGGTATGACCCCGGAATCTCTTGAGGCGCTGATGTTCAAACTGACAGGTTCCGTTAGCGGCGGCACAATTCTGGTGACAGATTTGGACGGTAATCCAGTCGAGCCGATCTGTCGATTTGCTGCCTACTTGCTGGCGAAAGCATATTCGCCCAACACCGCCCTCGCCTATGCGCGCGACCTCATTCATCTCTGGACCTTTCTCTCAACACAAGGAATTCATTGGACCTCCTTCTCCCCTGAACTCTCAGCCGCCTTCCTGGGGCACCTTCGGTCGGTGCCAGCCAATCGCAAGCGCCGGGACACTTCGATCAGACTTGTGGTGAGTGAGGGGGCGCCCGTTGCAAAAGGACTGTCGGCCGCCACGATCAATCGCGCCCTTGTGGCGGTCGACGCCTTCTATCGTTGGGCGATTTTCACCGGAGCGTTCAGCGTGGCAAACCCGATCGTGAAGAAACAAGATCAAACATCTTGGCGGGTGAGCGACAGGCACAGGCCGTTTCTGACTGGGATTTTACGGCAGAGGTCTGAGGTCAGAGAATTGCGCCTCAAGACCATGCAGCGGCTTCCAAGACCGATGAATCAGCAACAGGTCGAAGGCCTAATGGCCGCCACGCGCAATCTCCGCGATCGCAGCTTGGTATTGCTGATGCTGAACGGAGGCCTTCGCCCCGGAGAAGTCCTCGGCTTACATCTGGCCGATATCGGCTACGGGCGCCGCCGCATCTTCGTGCGCTGCCGCGATGATCATCCAAAGGGCGCACGATCGAAGTCCCGCGTCGAGCGCGTAGTCGATTTGCATGATGGCGAGACACTGGAAACCCTGAACGCATACGTCATGCACGAACGACCAAGTGATGCTGACATTCCTTTCGTGTTCCTGGTCGGCGGCACAGGCGTAAACCGTCAAGAACCGCTGTCCTATTCTGCGCTGGCGCGACTTTTCGCTCGCGCATGTGAGCGCGCCGAGATCCGTGAGCCGTGGATGACCCCGCACGCCCTTCGCCACACCCATGCGACGCGCATGTGGGAGGCAGGGATGCGAGAACTGACATTACAGAAGCGATTGGGTCATGCCTCGCCGGAATCGACCAGAATTTACACAAGGGTATCCGACGCCGTAGTGGTCGCCGAGTATCGACACGCCTTGGGTCTGGACCGTCCTTCGCAAACAACGGACGGAGAGGCTCTGTGACCCATGTATCGCCAAAATCGGACGTCGACCGCCCTGTCATATTTGAGCACGCAGACGAAGCTGACTATGCGGCATTTCTGGCGCGCATCCCGATGGCTGACAGTTTTCGCCGCAAGCGGCTGATATACCGATCCACGTTTATTGAGAGTTGGCCGGATATCAGGGATTGGTTCGCTGCCCCCCTGCCCATCAGAATTGGCTGCCTAAATGGTGACAAGCAGGCCCACCCGACTTATCCGGTCAGCTTTCGGGCCCGCAGCTATCTTTATTACGCAGCCATGACCGACCGAATCCGGTTGGACTACGATTTCCTGTTCGCAGTCGGGAACATGCGTGTGGCGGAGACGATGGAGCCATTGAACGCCTATGAGGGGCTCGACGCATTGGTCGCGGACAGTGCGAAGATTGGCTATTCCGCAACCGGCGTGCAAGCAGCGCTCCGCGTGGTTTTGCCACGCCTTGCGATGAACACGGGTGTTCGCTCTTTCGGCGAACTTCGCCAGCATCACCTCGACGAAATGATCGCAGGTGTCGACGCCTTCGCCGCACGGCATGACACTCATATCTTCCGAAACGAGAAAGAAGACTTCCCGGCAGGCTTTCAGCGCAGCTGGCGGGTCAAAACCCGCGTTCTGCAGCTGCTCCTCTTCCAAAACGGGAATGATGTCATCCGGCCTCAGATTATCCAAGACAAACGCAAGCCGATCGCTTCGCCGAGGCCAGACCTCCAGGAATGGGCAAACCGGTGGCTTGAGAGAAAGCGGGTCAGTCTTGCTCGCCCGACGGTAGATCACATGGCCGTTTCGATGAGGCATTTTGTGACTTACTTGTCTACCCGACAGCCCAACATTTTGAACTTTGCTGATATCAATCCTGAGCTTTTCAACGATTACCTTCGCCACCTTCAGTTCGACATTGCACCACGCACAGGCGCGCCGCTGTCCATAAACGCTCGTCGAGCAAGGGCGGGCACTGTTGCCAAGTTCCTGTCTGATGGCGCGGCATGGGACTGGCCCAATTTTCCAACACGGCCGATTCTTGATCCGAACGATCTGCCGAAGTTGGCACACCGCGTGCCAAGGTTTATTCCAGAGGACCAGCTGTCGCGCCTTATGGCGCAGCTGCCGAGCCTCGAGTGTGAGTTTCAGAAGGCAGCGCTCCTGATCGCCCGCTGGTCTGGCGCTCGGCGGGGAGAGGTGATTCGGCTCCGCTTGGACTGCCTGGATCAGTATCCCGACGGGACCTTCCGACTGCGGATACCCGCTGGAAAGACTATGCGGGAACGCCTGGTGCCTTTGCATGACGACGCCGCAACGGCATTGCACGAAGTCATCCAGCGACGGCTCGAAGCCAACGACCGTCCGATCCGGGATGACAAGACTGGCGACTTGGTCCGCTATGTCTTCTTTCGCCGCAGCGGGCGGATGTCGGCAGACTATTTGCTACAATACCCCCTGAATCAGATGTGCAGACTCGCCGGGCTGGTCGATCAAGATGGAAAGCCGATAGTTACCAGCCATCGGTTTCGGCACACTGTGGGCACGCAACTTGCCGAACGAGGTGCCAAGTTGCACACGATCATGAGCGTCTTGGGGCATCAGACGCCGCACATGTCCATGGTCTACGCACGGATCAGCGACGCCGAAGTGCTGCGCGACTACCGCAGCGTTCTGGGACCCGGCGAAATGATTGCCGGACCGGGCGCAGAAGCGATCCGCGCAGGAAAGCTGTCATGCGCGGCGATCGACTGGCTTAAGTCGAACTTCATCAAGACCGAGCTCGAACTTGGCCATTGTCTACGCCTGCCGTCGGAGGGACCTTGCGAATGCGACCTGTATCTCAGCTGCGCCAAGTTCGTCACGACTAAAGCTTACGCTGGTCGGCTGCAAGAGCGGAGAAAACTCGAGTTAGTACTTGCTGAAGATGCGCGCGAGCGGGGATGGTCTAAAGAGGTCGAACGACATCAGAGCACAGCATCGCGCATCGAACGTCTGTTGAAGGATCTGGGTGAAGAAGCCGACCCATAGCAGTGAGCGAACGACAAATAAGCTATGTTGACATCGGATTGCGTCGGCCAAACCGCGCGCTATAGCAAACTCATACCAGATGTCATGATCTTCGCACGGAAGCCCAGACCATCGCTACCCAGAAAGCTGTCCGAAACGTCATCGCGCCGACAGTGCGCGCCTCGAAGGCATCCCCCACAAAAACCCGCCAGCCGAACACGGCAAACACCGTTGCGTTCGCGATCAGGATGGTCAGCGCGACGGGCAACGCAAGCCGATGCCCGATCATCAGAAGCCGGCCGCCAATGACATAGGCGAAGCCTGCGAGGAAGTTGAACCACAAGACAAAGGGCACGACGGCCCCCATGTCGACCAAGCCGAACAGGGCCGATCCACCCGATATCAGCTTCAACAACCCAAAGGCTATGGCCGCTACACCGGCGATGTGATGCGTTTTCATGTCTGCATCTCCTTGCGGGCAAACAGAACCAGTTGCACCTCCAGCAGGCGCATCCCCTCGGGCACGATGTCAAAGCTGCGCGAGCCAAGGCTCCACCGGATGGCAATGCCCTGAACAAGCGACGTCAGAAGCACGGCGGCATCCTTTGGCTGAACGCCCGCACCCATCATCCCGGCTTGGGCCATGGCATGCAGGTTTGCCACCAGATGCGCCTGATACTGCATCAGAACCCCACGAAACCGGTCGCGCAGGGCGGCATTGTCCACGTTCAATTCGCGGGAATGCAAAATGGCCGGAAGCGCGGGGGTTTCCCCGATCTGCTGCAACTGTGCGGCGATCAGCGCCCTTAGCCGTGCCTGCGGGCTTTCGCTGTTCGTCACAGCCTGTTGCCACGCGCATTCCAGCCGATCCGCGATAGCGTCCCCGACCGCGGTCCAAAGCTCCGCCTTTGTCGGGAAATGCCGGAATATCGCGGCTTGGGTCACGCCGACCTCTTGCGCGATTTCATTGGTCGTCAGCCGGTCCGGGCCGATACGGTCGGCCAAGTCCAGAACGGCGGCAATGATTTCGGTCTTGCGATCCTCGGCGGATTTGCGACGCAACATGGGGCACCTCTTGTAAGTAAGTAATTACTAACATAATCTGCAAGCCAAGCAAGCTGATTCGCCAGACCGAAAGGACCGCCATGCCAAGCCCCAAAGGATACACCCGTCTTCAGATCGCATTGCACTGGGGCGCGGCCCTGCTGATCGTGCAGCAATACCTGTTCAAGGATGCCATTGCTGCCGCATGGGACGCGACGACGAAAGGTCTGGAAACCACCTTCAATCCGCTGGTTCTGGCCCATGTCGCAGGCGGAGCGCTGGTCATGCTGTTTGCGCTGTGGCGGCTGTCGATCCGGGCACGGCGCGGCGCGCCCGCCATGGTCGGCGACAATGCGATGCAGCGCGCCTTGGCAAAGGCCGCGCATGTCGGGCTTTACGCGCTGATGATCCTGATGCCGCTCAGCGGGTCGATGGCCTGGTTCGGCGGCGTCGATCTGGCTGCGCAAGGGCACAACGTGCTGAAGATCGTGCTGCTGGCACTGGTTGCGCTGCATTTTGTGGGCTCGCTGTATCACCACTTTGTGCTGAAAGATGGCCTGATCAACCGCATGCGCCGGGCCGAGGGCTGAGCGATGCGCAGAACCTGGATCCTTGGCGCGGTTGCACTGGTTGGGCTGGCGGCGGCGGGCTGGTTTCTGACCGAACGGCCCCTGACTGTGACGGTTGTCGTGGCTGAAACCGGGGTGCCCTTGCGCCTTTACGGTCTAGGTTCCGTCGAGGCCCGGATCCTGTCGCGCGTCGGGTTCGAAGTTGGCGCGGCATTGGTGTCGGTGTCGGCAGATGCAGGGGATGCGGTCAAGGCCGGACAGGAACTGGCCGCCTTGCATCCGGCTGAGCAGATAGCGCGCGTTGCGCGGGCGCAGGCAGCGGTTGCGGCAAATGCCGCCGGTCAGGCCAAGGCCGATGCCGCAGTGGCGCGGGCGCAGGCAGTTCTGGCACAGCGCATTGCCGCGAACGATCGACAGAAGGAACTTGCGCGGCAGGACGTCGCCTCTATCCAGCGAGCCGAGGAGGCACAGCGCGACGAGGATGTGGCGCGGGCCGAACTGGCCTTGGCCGAAGCCGATCTGGCCGTGATCAGCGCGCAGGGCGCAGATGCGGCGGCCGCCTTGCAACTGGAACAAACCTTGCTCGCCCATCACCGGCTGGTCGCACCCTATGATGCGGTTATTGTGGCCCGCAATGTCGAGCCGGGCACGGTGGTCAAGGCCGGAGATCCGATCTTTATACTGGTTGATCCCGCAACCGTCTGGGTTCAGGCCTTCATCGACGAAGAACGCGCCGGCCAACTGGCGCTTGGCCAAGAGGGCGTCATCCGCCTGCGGTCACAGCCCGCGGCCGAGTTTCACGGCACCGTCGCCCGGATCGGGCTGGAAAGTGACCGCGTGAACGAAGAGCGCCGCGTCTGGCTGACCTGTTCCGACTGCCCCGAAGCGATGTTCCTTGGCGAACAGGCCGAAGTACGCATCCTGACCGGCATACGCGACAACGCGCTGATGGTGCCCGAGGTGGCGATCACCGGCTTTGACGGCTTTCGCGGCATAGTCTGGCTGGTGCAGGATGGTCGGTTGCGCCGCGCCGAGCTGACCTTTGGCGCGCGCGACGACCGGGGCCGGGTCGAGGTGACAGGCGGCCTGCCCGAGGGTGCCGCGATTGTCGCCATGCCGCCGAAAGGCGCCGACGAAGGCAGACTGGCCCGGATCGGGGACGCGCCATGAATCTGGCGCTGAAAGACATCCGGCATGGGCTGTTCCGCTTTGTGCTGACCTGCTTTGGCTTGGGCCTGCTGATGACGGTCGTTCTGGCGATGATCGGCATCTACAATGGCCTTGTGGCTGATGCGCTGGCGGTGGTCGAGGCCCCCGCAGCGGATGTCTGGGTGGTCGAGGCGGGCACCAAGGGGCCTTTCGCCGAAGCCTCCTCCATTCCCGCCGACAGCCGCAATACCGTGGCGCGCATGCCCGGCGTGGCCGAAGCGGGTGCCATCAATTACCAGACCGTGGAGGCCCCGTTTCTTGACCGGACCTTGCGGCTCTACGTCGTTGGGTATGAGCCGGGGCGACCGGGTGGCCCGCAGGTCATCGCTGAAGGGCGCGGCATCGGCACCAGCCATTTCGAACTGGTGGCCGACCGCAAGACCAGCCTTGTGCTGGGTGATACCATCCGCCTTGGCCGCAACCGCTTTACCGTGGTCGGGCTGGTCGAAGGGGCGATGAACTCGGGCGGCGATCCGGCGGTCTATATGACGCTTGCCGATGCGATGGCGCTGCAAACGGAACTTGCTCCGGCAGATCAACGGGTGCAGGCCGCGCGCGGGGCGGGGGCGGTCAAGTCGGCCTCGGTGGCGGCGGTAATCGTGCGCATCACCCCCGGCGCGGATGTCGATTTGCTGACAGCAACCTTGCGGCAATGGAAGCATCTGGCGGCCCTTAGCCAGATCGAACAGGAAAATATCCTGCTGGCCTCGGTCGTGGACAAGGCGCGGCGTCAGATCGGGCTGTTTCTGGGTATCCTGCTGGCGGTGTCGGCCGTGGTGATCGCGCTGATCATCTACACCATGACCATGGAAAAGCTGAAGCAGATCGCCACGCTGAAACTGATCGGCGCCCCCGACCGCACCATCATCGGGCTGATCGTGCAGCAATCGCTGATCCTTGGGACCGCAGGTTGGGGCATCGGTCTGATCCTGATCCTGCTGGTCAAAGATGTCTTTCCGCGCCGCGTCGTGCTGGAGCCGTTCAACGTGGCCGTTCTGGCCGGGATCATCGTCGTGGTTTGTCTGGCCGCCAGCGGTCTGGGCGTGCGCGCGGCCCTGAAGGTGGACCCCGCCACCGCGCTGGGAGGCTGAGCCATGGCGATCGGTGATATTCTGGTCGATGTGCAGGCCGTGGCCAAGCACTATGGCGATGGCGAAACCCGCGTCGATGCCCTCCGCCAGGTTGACCTGCAGGTGCGTGCAGGCGAGGTGATCGCACTTCTAGGGCCGTCGGGGTCTGGCAAGACGACGCTTCTGAACATCATCGGCTGCATCCTTGACCCGTCCTCGGGCCGCGTGGTGCTGGACGGTGATCCGGTCTTTGACGGCAAATGGCTGCGCAGCGATCTGCGCCGCCTGCGGCTGGACAAGATTGGCTTCATCTTTCAAGCGCACAACCTGCTGCCCTTCCTGACGGCGGCAGAAAATGTATCCCTCGTCCTCGACCTTGCCGGTTGGGCGCCCGAAAAGGGAAAGGAGCGGGCAAAAGAGCTTCTCGATTATCTCGAGGTCGGCCACCGCGCCCCGGTCAAGCCCGCACTGCTGTCAGGGGGCGAGGCGCAGCGGGTTGCCATCGCACGCGCGCTGGCCAACCGCCCGCGGATCATCCTTGCGGACGAGCCGACCGCGGCATTGGACAGCAAACGCGCACAATTGGTCATGGACCTGCTGCGAAAGCTTGCCGCCGAACAGGAAGCCTGCATCCTGACGGTCACCCATGACGAGAAAATCTTCGACCGCTTCGATCGGCTTATCCATCTGCGCGACGGAAAATTGGCAGATGATTAGTGCCTAAGGACAGTCAAGCATAAACAGATGAATCGGAGATGCGCGACAATCGCGATAGGCCACAGGGACCTCCCCGCCGTCCGCACCGCCAGCGCTTTGATCCGCGCAGTGCGGACGGCGGGGTCCCTCCTATGGACTATCGCTACCCTTGGCGCCAAGAAAATCCTTGCCTGTCCAGGTAACATCTAACCAGGCATGCACCGCGATGAAGTCGTCGACCGTGCCGCCCCATTTCTTCACCGAGGACAGGGCGTGATGATAGGGATGTGCCATCGCCGCCCCCTCAGAAATCATGGGTGAAGAGTTCGGACGAGGTGTACCGCTTGTGTGGTTGCCGCCCGTGATGCAAGGAGTTTTCAGCCTAAACGGATCAGATCGAGTGCGGTCTTGTGTCAGGCCTTCTGTCGTAGCCGTGTCGTTGGCTGCAGGCCGGTATGGTGATCTGCGGATCAGGTCCAGAACTCGTTGACGGGCTTTTTCGCTCCGAGCGATTCGCTGGTTTTCCTGACCCAGATCTGTTCGATCATTTCGCCCATTCAGGTCGTCGACTTCCTACACCTCTGTCGCCAGCAACAACTGGCGCCAGATTCTCTTACGTCGCCAAGCCAGTTGCTGGCTCTCGGTAATCCTCTTGTTTGGTCAGCATCGCCCAAATCGTCCGGGCCATCTTGTTTGCCAGCGCAATTGCCACAAGCATCCGCGGCTTCTTCGCAATCATGCGCGCAAGCCATGACCCTTCGGGGACCGTCTTCCTGCCCATCCAGTTCAGACGTGACATGGCACCGACAATCAGGAGCCGCCGTATGTCAGCTTGCCCTGCCTTGGAGATACGGCCGAGCTTCTCGCGGCCTCCCGACGAAAACTGGCGCGGGACAAGCCCAAGCCAGGCAGCGAAATTTCGACCGCCTTTGAATGTCGACATTTCTGGAGCAAAGGTTTCTACAGCGAGCGCTGTCAGAGGGCCCACACCCGGCATGGTCTGAAGTCGCCGAGCGACGTCATCCTTCGAGGCCAATTCCTTGGCAGTCTTAGTCTTCGCCTCAATCCGAACCGTCTGTTCCCGGATCTGTGCTATGATATCGAGACACTCGCTCCGAACTAGAGATGGCAGATCGCTGTTTTCATCAGCGAGAATTTCCTCGATCCGCCGAAGGTTGCGAATGCCCGAAGGCACAACATGCCCGAATTCGTAGAGGATCGACCGCAGCGCATTGACTGCAACCGTGCGCTGCCGGATCAAACGCTCCCTTGACCGAAAGAGGACCGCGCTTGCCTGCTGATTTTCGTCCTTCGTGCCTACAAACGTCATCTCTGGACGCTGAGCTGCGATCACAATCGCTTCCGCGTCGGCCGCGTCGTTTTTTTGTCGTCTGACGAAGGGGCGCACATACTGCGGGGCAATCAGCTTCACCTCGTGGCCAGTCTTGACCATCTCGCGCGCCCAGTAATGCGCGCTGCCGCAAGCTTCCATTACGAAAACGGACCTGGGCTCAGCTGCGAGAAACCGGCGGAACTGGCTTCTGGTCAACCGCTTGCGAAACTTCACGACGCCTGTCATCGAAGCGCCATGCACCTGAAATACTGACTTCGCCAAATCCACGCCGATCATCGTTTCCAACATTCTTCATCCTCTCCGCATGATGGGTGATGCCCCACGTCATCCTGGCACACAGGCGTGGCCGCTGGGGAGGGCGGCAACCACCCCATCTCGTTGAACTCGAGGTGGATGCAGCGGGCCGCAGCGTCGAAGCAGAACTCGCCCCAGGCGCCGTCGTTGTTCTCCCAACCGCCATGGGTGTCGGAGAGAAAGTCGTAGGCGAGTTGCTCGACGACATCTTCCAGCGAGAGCTGCCGCATCTCGACCTCTGGGTCGTCCCAGGTCAGGGCGGCGTATGCGATCTCGGTCGCGGGGAAATCGACCGCTGTCTCGCCGGACCATGCGCCGATACTTTCGATCTGGCCGCTGTCTCCAGCACCGTCGAAGGTGACAGTGACATGGGTGATGCCGGCGGCGATGAGGCCGTCGAAGAGACGATCCTTGTTGCCGGGGCGCAAAGCTTCGATCCGGGCCGCGCGCTCGGAATGAGCGGCGAAGATCTGCGCCATGTCGACGGTCGTGGGGGCCATCGGCGGCGCAAGGGTAGGTTCAGTCAGGGTCATCGTGTGTCTCCGGTAGAGGGAAGGGATCGGATCCGGTCCGGACGATCTCTCTCCCCCGGACAAGCTCCAAATCCCCCCATGCCCTTCTCTGCCTCTCGGGCCTCACGCCGCGAGTTGCAGCGCCCGGGCGGCGAAGGCGCGCCAGAGCGGGTCGACAAGACGCCCGTCCAGAAGATCGGCGCGGTGGCGCAGCCGCTGCGCGAGATCGGGCTCTCCCCAAGTGGCCGCGCGGCCCGCCTGCGCGCGCAACTGGCTCGCCTCGGTCACGACGCCCCGCGCTTCGGCTGCGCTCGTGACCGGGTGGCACCAGCCAGAACAAGCCGCTCATCGCGGTCTAGGATGGCCAGAAGCTGCGGCGCGGCATCCGGAGCTATCCCCTCGGCGTGGTGGATCGCGTCCTGCATGGCCTGGGCCAGCGTCGCGAAACGGGAGAGGACGAGCGGAGCCGCGCGGCCCGACATGAGATCAGCCGGTGCGCGGCGCGACAGGGTCAGGGCGAAGAGGTGGTTGGGGTCGGTGTCGCCCGAGGGAAAATGTTGCGGGACGCCCCGCGCGTCGACGGTCGGGTGGATTGGCAAGGGCAGGTCGAACATGGGAAGCTCTCCGACGGCGCGGGAAGCCTCTCTCCCCGCCTCATCCGTCAAAGACCAAAACGCCGCCCTCTTCCTCGAAGGGGCGGCGGTGGCAAGTCGGAAAGACGCGTCAGAGCTTGCCGAAGGCCCGCAGGCTCAGCTCCGTCCCGGCACCGACGATGATGTGGTCGTGCAGCGTGAGGCCGAGATACCTGCACCCCTTCTGGATCTCCTTGGTCATGCTGAGATCGGCTTCCGAGGGCGTCGGATCGCCCGAAGGGTGGTTGTGGATCAGGATCAGGGCGCTGGCGTTCAGCATCAGCGCCCGCTTGATCACCTCGCGCGGATACACCGGGACATGGTCGACCGTGCCGGTCGAGAGAAGCTCTGCGGAGATGATGCGGTTCTTGCGGTCGAGGTAGAGCACGTGGAAGCGCTCAATGGGCCCTCTGACGCTGAACGCGCAATAGTCCATCAGCGCCTGCCAGCTGCCGATGACGGGGTTTTGGCTGAGATAACGGCCGAGGATGTCGCGGGCCTCGAGGATGACGGTTTCTTCCTGGGGGGTCATGAAGGTTCTCGCTGAAATGCGCAGGCCGAAGCCCCCTGCCCTCTCGGGGCGGGGCCAGTGGCATGCATTTGGAAGGGGAAAGCGCGACCGCCGCGCGCGAGGGCGGTCGCGTTGCCGGGCCCAGCCTCAGCCGACCCGGTCGAGGAGCTTCTTGGCGCGCCCTTCCATGTCGAGGCGCGCATCTTGCTGGGTCTTGTCGCGCGCAAGGCGCGTGATGCCCTGCACGAAGTCGAAGATGCTTTCGGGCGGGCGGCCCTCTTCCATCAGGACTTTCTCGATGATCTTGCCTGACTCCGCCTTCGAGAAGCCGCGCTTGCGCAGGAAGTCATCCCGGTCCTCATCCGTCCGCGCGACGATCTGCTGCCGCGCCGCCTTGATGCCGTTCACGAAGCCCTGCGGCGAGGAATTGGCAAACCGCGTCAGCGCGGGCGCGGCCTCATGCGCGAAGCGCGAGGCTGCATATTTCGAGTGGCGGATGGTGATCTCCTGGAAATCCTCGACGCCCCAGAGGTTGCGGTTCTGGCACACCGCCCGCAGGTAGAAGCTTGCCATGCCGAGGGTCTTGGCCCCCACCTCGGAGTTCCAGCAGTAGAAGCCCCGGAAGTAGAGATCGGGGGAGCCGTCGGGCAGCCGGCCCGCCTCGATCGGGTTGTGATCGTCAACCAGGAACAGAAAGACGTCGCGGTCCGAGGCATAGAGCGTGGTCGTGTCGCGGCTGATCTCGACATCGGGGTTGTAGACCCCGGTCGACCAGTCGAGCACGCCCGGCACCTTCCAGCGCGTGTCGCCCGTGCCATTGCCCGCGATGCGCTGCACCGCCTCGACCAGTTCGTGGTCATGGATGCGGCCATAGTCGGGACCGGTCACGGCGCGCAGTTCGGTCCGGCCATCCTCGGTCTCGAAGGTCTTCACTTGCTCTGCGCGGTGGTTGGCAAGCCCGTATTGCAGGTTGATCCCCGCCAGCGGCGCGGGCAACTGCCGCAGGTAGGAGGCCGGGGCGCCGACGATGCTCGCAAGCTGGCCGAAGGCCCAGTGCGTGGGTGCCACCGGTTCATGTGCCTTCGGTAGCATCAGGTGCAACCGCTCGGCGCTGTCGCGCGCAGCCTCGACCCGGATATCCGCCGTCTGCACCACCCGGCTACGGCTGCGCTCGGAGCGACCCTTCACATTGGCCCAGAGATCATCGAGCGACAGATACCGCTCGTCATCGGGCCGGTTGAACCATTCGGACGACACCCGCCCGTTCCGCTCACCCCGGCTCGCGTCCACTTTCCAGCCACCCACCCGCGCCGGTGCGACCGGATCCAGAACTTCAGCAACGCCCATCGGCTATCTCCCGCGACGGGCGCCGGGAGCCACTCTCCCAACCCTCAACCCGTCACCGGAAAACCGGCAATCCTCTCACTCTCGAAATCTTGGCATGATCGGCTGCAATTCCGACGAAGCGGCCGTTCACGGTTTTGCCTCGAACGGCCGCTTTCTCCGTTTCTCAGGCCAAAGCCGTTGCTTCGATCTCGAAGAGAAGTCCGGGAATCGCGAGGCGTGTCACCCCCAATAGCGTCATCGGCGGGGCCACTTGATGCGGGCCAAATCGCATGCCCATCAAGTCGAAATTCTTCAGCGCTTCATCGACATCGGTCGCGAAAACACCGAGCTTCACGACATTGCTCAGGTTCATGCCTGCGTGCTTCAGAACGGCCTCGAGGTTGTCGAGCGCCGCGCCGATCTGACCGCGCATATCACCGGGATGCAGCGGGTTGCCTTCGCGGTCGACGCCGGTTTGGCCCGCGCAGATCAACTGACGGGTAGCTCCGTCGATGATTTCGGCCTGATTGTAGCCCAGCTTGATCGACCAATCCCAAGGATTCACAGCTTTCCGTTCCATGTTGCAAGTCTCCTGTTTTGCTTTGCTGGAAACCGTGTAGATTGAAACAGTGCCAAAATCTGTCACCTTATATGCTAAGGTGAGGGTATGGATATTCGCATCAGACAAGACGCCATCGTGCGCATGCTCCGCCGCAACGGGACATCCACGATCAAAACGTTGGCCGAAGAGGTCGGCACCTCCCGCCGCACCGTGTTGCGTGACATCATCGCGCTCCGGAATCAGGGCTATGTGATACATTCCGATGTCGGTCGTGGCGGCGGGCTTCAGCTTGATCCGCAGTCCGTCCAGACGAATGCGCGGCTATCAGTGCCCGAGGTCTTCGCCCTTCTGATCAGCGTCGCCGCCATGCGCGCGGCTGGAAACCTACCGTTCTCGGAACTTGCGGATGCTGGACTGGCCAAAATCGAAAAGTCGCTGCCCGGCGACAAGGTGAAAGATCTGCGCGCCTTTCTGGACTGTCTGCACATCGGTAAGCTTTCACCGCTCCAGAACCTGTCGGACATGGGCAAGATGGACCGAGACCTGCTACCGGCGTTCGAGAAAGCATTTCTTCAACGCGAATTCATCCGCTTTGATTATCGCGATGCGAAGGGCCAGCTTACACGGCGCGAAGTCGAACCGCAGGCCATGCTCATCCTGCCGCCGCTTTGGTATCTTGTGGGATGGGACCCCGGGCGCGAGGACTTCCGTCATTTCAGGATGGACCGGATCGGCAAGCCAGAGGCTGTAGCGGGAACAAGGTGTCGTCGCCGCCACGTTCCGTTTGAAGATGATGTCTGTCCATACAGCGAATTGCAGAAGCGCTCTTGATAGCGGTCATCCAGGCACTGGGCAGCATCGGTCAAATTGGGCTCAAAGCTGCCTTGCGGCAGTGCAGCGAACCCGGCGGGTTGCCCCCCCTCGGGCCCGGCGGGTTTCCCCGCCGGGCCCGAGGGGGTGACCCTGTTCTTCAGAACGGGATCTCGTCGTCGCGGTCGACCAGCTCGGGGTTTTCGTTTTCGGCCGACTTCGGGCGGCTCAGGAAGTCGACCTTCTCGGCGATGATCTCGCAGCCGTAGCGGTCGTTCCCCATGCTGTCGATCCACTTGGTGTAGTGGATGCGGCCATGGACGAGGACCTTCATGCCCTTTTCGCAATGCTCCGCGACCGTCTTGCCGAGACCGTTGAAGCAGGTGATGCGGTGCCATTCGGTGTCCATGACCCGGTAGCCGTTCTCGTCGCGCAGGACGCGACCTTCCGAGAGGCGGGGGCGGGAGGTGGCGAGGCTGAAGTTGGTGATCTTGGTGCCGCCCTGGGTGGTGCGGACTTCGGGGGTCTGACCGATGTTGCCGGCGAGGATGACGATGTTCTGCATGGGTTCGCTCCTATGTGTCCTGTCTTCGGGACCGTCCCTTCGACAAGACCCGGAAAAAGCCCGTCGGGTGACGCGTGCACGGTGGACGGAACGGACGCCGGAAACCCCCAGAGGACCGGGGTGGAGCGGGCAGCCCCGAAGGGGCAACACGGCCCGGACTGACGCGGGGTTGCGCGCGAGAGCCCGAACGGGATTAGGGGATTGTCAGTCGAAGGGATGGCCCGGGAGACAGAGATGCGCGGGGAGCCCATGCCAGAACTTGTTACCTTGCCAATCGGAACAGCCTGACCCCCAGTTCAGTACCTCACTGGCGACGATATGGTGACCAACAGCCTTTGCCACCCCTGCCCTTGCCTTGCGGGAGTTGCGGCACCCTACCGCGACGGGCTATCGATACCGGGACATTCAGGACACGGACCGCATCAATGGCTGATTACGATCTCGAGGCACTGTCGCTCAGCGAGCTGAAGAAAGTGCAGAAGGACGTCGCCAAGGCGATTTCCACATTTGAGGATCGGCAGAAGGCGGAAGCCCGTGCCAAGGTGGAAGCTCTCGCCCGGGATCTGGGTTACTCCCTGGCCGAACTCGTCGGCACCGAGACGAAATCCTCCCGTGCGCCTGCAGCGGCGAAATACCGGCACCCTGAGAACCCGGCACTCACCTGGTCCGGCCGCGGGCGCAAGCCGCAGTGGTTCGTGGAGGCGTTGGAGGCAGGAAAGACCGCGAGCGACCTAGCCATCAGTTGAAGGCTTGACCTACGCTTTCGGCCCGTTGCTGCCGTTCGCTTCTTAGCCGGGCGCTGCGGCGCAGCTTCGTCGAACCGGTCATTCGTCCATCGCGCAGCATTTTCGGAGGGTGAAGGTCGGCAGAGCGGACATAGATGCCGGTCGCTTATCTCCGCCTTGCCGATGCTATCGGCCCACTGCGGACCTTCAAGATAGCGCAGCACGCCTCGGCTGAGACGTCAATCAGCCTGACGAAATGAGCTGGGATCTACGGCTGCTCCCAGCTAATGGGGAGTCCGAGAATCTGTTGCTGCACGGCACGTCACCCAAGTATTGGCACTTATGCCTTTCGACAGTAACTGTGAACGAAACAGGAACCCGATGGGGTCAAATGAAAGAATTAAACTTTCAAGGTTAGTTGCCTGTTTTGCCGGATCGATTCCGGCGAATTGCTCGCTCATCGGGTCTATCTGGGCGACCGCATCCTGGCCTTCCTCGACCTACATCCGATCCGCGCAGGCCATGTGCTTGTCATTCCCAAAGCACATCATGTCTGGTTTGAGCCCACATTTCCCAAGTAAGGCGCTGATTTCGCTGTCCTGACCATTATATTTCCTATATAAAACATGGTGTTGAAGGCTGCGATGGGCGCGTTTCATGGATCACCCAGAGGGTGCGGGCTTGCAACGGGCAGATCGGGTGGATTTCGACCCTCGCGTGCGGCTGGAATTTCGCGGCACGCAGCTCAGTTCCGACGGCGGCCTTCTGGTGATGCGCGAGCTTGATGACGCGCTCGGGTTGTCCGATTTGGCGTCAGCGGCGCTGCGCGATACTCGCTCTGGCAAGAACACGGTCCATCGGCTCGACGGCCTGTTCCGGCAATCAGTCTTTGGGCGGCTGGCCGGATACGAGGATGTCAACGACGCCAACCGTCTCGCCTGCGATCCGGTCATGCGCCAAGTTGTCGGCGGCAGAGCGGTCGATGCACAAGCGGCCTCGGCATCGCAGATGGGACGGTTCGAGACCGAGACGCTGGCTCTGGCCGGGAACCGTGCCGCGCTGGCCGACCTGAACGGGCAATGGATCGACCGGTTCCATGACCGTAACGGGCTGAAGTACATCGTTCTGGACATGGACAGCTCGGTCAGCCCGACCCATGGCGACCAGGAAGGGTCCGCCTGGAATGGCCATTTCGACTGTAGCTGCTATCACCCCAACTTTCTGTTCAACCAGTTCGGGATGCTGGAACGCTGCGCCCTGCGCCATGGCAACGTCCACAGCGCCGATGGCTGGCGTGATGTTCTCGACCCCGTCATTGCGCGCTACGCGGAGCGCGACCTTGGTGGCAGGTTCTTCCGGGCCGATGCTGCCTACGCGATCCCGGCGATCTATGAGCGATTGGAAGAAGCGCGGTTCTTCTACGCCATCCGGCTGCCCGCAAACGCGGTCCTCAAGGACAAGATCGCGCATCGGCTAACGCGCCCTGTCGGGCGGCCGTCACTGACCAAGGTCAAGCGGTTCTTCGAGGAATTCGAGTATCAGGCGGCGTCCTGGGACAAGGAACGCCGGGTGATCGCCAAGATCGAATGGCATCCGGGCGAACTGTTCCCGCGTGTCGGCTTCATCGTCACCAACCTGCCGATGGAGCCGGACTGGGTGGTGCGGTTCTACAACCAGCGCGGCACCGCCGAGCAGCACATCAAAGAGGGCAAATACGCCTTTCGCTGGACGCGGCTGTCGTGCCGGAAGTTCCGCGACAATGAGGTGCGGCTGCAACTGCACGCCCCGGCGTACAATCTGGCCACCTTCTTGCGCTGCATCGAGCTGCCCGAGGCCATGGCCGACTGGTCGTTGACCAGCCTGCAACTGAAGCTGATCAAGATCGGGGCACGTGTGGTCCGTCACGCCCGCACCATCACCTTCCAGCTGGCCGAGGTCGCTGTCACCGGCACGATGGTACGCGCCATCCTCGCCGCTATCCGCCGATTGCGAGCGCCACCGCTATGCGCATGATCGCGATCCACGCTCAAACTGAACGAAAGCGGCTGGACAGATCTGTCCGCTGCGCTGAAAAACGCCGCCCCTGGGCAAGGAAACAGCGGCTTCGCGGTCTGATCCGTCCAGATCCAGCAGTCTGCGCGACCGCAGGTGCCGCTTGCGGCAGAAAATCCTTGTCTAGCGCTCGGATACAGGCGATCTTCACCTCAAACGACACGCCACTTGGGGAATGCAGGCTGGAATCTACAGGGTCAGATCGACAGTATGAAATTGGAGCGGGACGGCCATGACCTATCAGTCAGCCCATGAAGAAGTACATTTCGTCAACCGCAGCGGTTGGTTGCGGGCCGCGGTGCTCGGCGCCAACGATGGGATCGTCTCGATCTCGGCGCTCATCGTGGGCGTGGCGGTCGCCAATCCTTCCGCAGAGGCGGTGTTGATTGCAGGCGCCGCGGGATTGGCCGCCGGGGCGATGTCGATGGCGGCGGGGGAATATGTCTCGGTCAGCTCACAATCGGATATTGAAGGTGCTGACATCGCCCGTGAGGCGCAGGCTCTGCGCGAGACACCCGCGGAGGAGGAGGCGGAACTGGCTTCTATCTGGGAGAGCCGAGGGCTCTCGCCCGCGACGGCAGCGCTTGTCGCGCGCGAGTTGACCGAAGCTGACGCGCTTGGGGCCCATGTGCGCGATGAACTCGGCCTCTCTGAGGTGCATAGCGCCAATCCCTTACAGGCTGCCTTTGCCTCTGGGCTCACGTTCACTTTGGCCGGGGCTGTGCCGATGGTTGCTGCGCTCGTCTCACCCGCAGAAACTGTCGCCGTCGTGGTTACTGTGACAACGCTGCTCGCGCTTGCCGTTCTCGGGGCTCTCGGGGCTTGGGCCGGCGGAGCCAAGTTGTTGCGACCAACACTGCGTGTGGTCTTCTGGGGCGGTGCCGCGATGGCAGTGACCGCCGCTATCGGGAAACTATTTGGGGTCGCGGTTTAGGCAGGCAGGGGGGCTATCCCCCCTTCTTGGGGATCGGGGGAAAGGTATTTTAGAGTTCAAAAGGGCCCGGCTTAACGGCTCTGGCATTGTCGAAGATTTGGTTGATGAAACTGCTGCCTCTCTATCAGCGGCGGAGGTTTGGGGGATCGCCAGCCTGCGCAAGCCCATAGCTGAGGCCCTTGCCAATCCGGTGCGCGAGGGCTGACCAATTGCGGGCCTGATCTATTGTGAGGTTAGCAGCCAGCACTTTATCAAAGAGGTCCAGCCATATTGGAAACATCTCAGCGCGTATGTCTCCTGCCTCTTTGTGAACGAACATGGGGTTTCCATCGTAGCCCTGTTCGCGCAGGATCGCGTTACGCCAGAAAGACATGATCCTGCTTTCATGCTCTGACCAATCCGTGACGTGCCGTGCAAAAACTGGCCCAAGAACTGGATGGTGGCGAATGTCTGCGTAAAAGCGCGCGACCACCACGCCGATTTCTTCGGCGGTAATGTCAAACCTACGCGCATTCATACTGGCCCCCTTTCACCTGCCTCTGTGTCACGAGTGTTTCCTCTGCGCATGGCTTCTAGGTCATGTTGACAAATGGCGTATCCATAGACGGATCGAGGTGATGTCGATGAAGCCGAGGAAGCTCTGGGCGGTCTTGTCGTAGCGGGTTGCGACCCTTCGTGCGTTCTTGAGCTTGTTGAAGCACCGCTCGACGAGGTTGCGCAACGAATACAGCTTGAGGGCCTGCCCGAGGATCAGGAAACGCGGCTTACCAGCCGCGCGCAACGTTTGGCGAAGCGGATGAAATCGATATATGGGGTTAAGCGCGTAGCGCCATCTCTTTCGCCGGTGTACCGCTGTTGCGGCGCATTGTCAGGCGCGCATCGAAGGCGCCTGTCGATGCCTTCGATGGTAATGTTCCGGCTTTCTATCGGTGTGTCCCGGCCGGGGCGCGCGACTCGCCCCGCCAGAATTACAGTGAAGCGTTACTCTGCCAATTCAGGCTTTGGGGACAGTTCCTCTGGCGATTTGGCCGACATGCCCAAAGCCTTGGCAACACCTTCGCCATAGTTTCGGTCGCAGCGCGTACAGTTGTCGATGTGACGCTGCTTTATGAAATCAGGAGCATCGCCCATGTTTCGCCCGGTGTTTTCAAACAGAACCTGTTGTTGTGCCGGTGTCATCAGTTGGAAAAGCTTGCGGGGCTGCGTGTAATAATCGTCGTCATCCTCGCGGAAATCGAACATTGCGGCGTTTCCGTCAATCTTGAGTGGCGGCTCCGCGTATTCGGGCTGATCGACCCATTGGCCAAAGCTGTTCGGCTGATAGTGCGGCAGCCTGCCGTAGTTGTCATCCGCCCGCCCAAGGCCATCTCGGTGGTTGCTCATGACCGGACATTTGGCGGCATTGACTGGCACCTGCTGGTAATTCACACCCAGTCGGTAGCGCTGTGAGTCCGGATAATTGATCAACCGCGTCTGAAGCATCTTGTCGGGCGAAACGCTGATTCCCGGCACGAGGTTCGATGGCGAGAAAGCGGCCTGCTCGACATCTGCGTGATAGTTTTCCGGATTGCGGTTCAGTTCGAATTCGCCGACTTCGATAAGTGGGTAATCTTCCTTGTACCAAACCTTGGTCAGGTCGAACGGATGAACGTGATAGGTTTCTGCCTCGGCTTCGGGCATCACTTGTACATACATCTTCCAGCGCGGAAAATCACCGCGTTCGATCGCATCAAAGAGATCGCGCTGATTGCTTTCGCGGTCATCGGCCACAACCGAAGCTGCCTCTGCGTCAGTCAGGTTTTCAATGCCCTGTTGGGTCCTGAAATGCAACTTCACCCAGAAACGCTCACCGGCGTCGTTCCAGAAGCTATAGGTATGGCTGCTGAACCCGTGCATGTTCCGGAAACTTTTGGGAATGCCGCGATCAGACATCACCACCGTGACCTGATGCAGGGCTTCGGGCAGAAGCGTCCAGAAGTCCCAGTTGTTTGTCGGGGAACGCATGTTGGTCCGTGGATCGCGTTTGACGGCCTTGTTGAGATCCGGGAATTTCTTGGCATCCCGCAAGAAGAACACAGGGGTGTTGTTACCCACCATGTCCCAGTTACCTTCTTCGGTGTAGAATTTGAGCGCAAAGCCGCGAATATCCCGCTCGGCATCTGCCGCGCCGCGTTCACCCGCCACAGTGCTGAAGCGGGCGAACATCTCGGTCTTCTTGCCAACTTCACTGAAAATTTTGGCGCGTGTGTAGTGGGTGATATCGTTGGTCACGGTGAACGTGCCGAACGCACCGGACCCTTTGGCGTGCATGCGGCGCTCCGGGATGACTTCGCGCACGAAATTCGCAAGCTTTTCGTTGAGCCAGATATCTTGCACCAACACGGGCCCACGTTTCCCTGCGGTCATTGAGTTCTGGTTGTCGACCACCGGAGCACCGAAAGCCGTTGTCAGGTGGGACACCGGACATTTACCCTTGTTTAAGACATCATCTGACATGGCCGTTCTCCCTCAAATAATGTGAATTTCCATGACACTTTAGAATGAGCATCAGGATTAATAAAGCGATGATGATGGAATAACAAAAACCACAGCCTGTAAAGTCGGTGGGGCGTTGTTGCACAACACTGACTGTCGAGGATTCACAACGTGAATCCATGCGGTTAGACGGGTTGCATGAGCAAGCCATCCCCCGCCCGCTACCGCACGACAAACTGGTCCAGTTACACTGCCTCGCTTTGCAGGCGCGGTTCGCTGTTGATCTGGCTGGACAAGGACATGACCTGGCTCTCGCCGCATGATGGCAGCCCCGGTCGCCCTGCGGTTTTCTCGGATGCCGCGATCCAGTTCTGATGGGGTGGACACCCCCGCCCGACGGCATCGCAATGTGCCATGGTGGTGATGTCGAAATCGCCACAGAGGAGAGGTGTCCATGGACGAGATTACCATAGTCGGGGTCGATCTGGCCAAGAGCGTTTTTCAGGTTCACGCCGCAAATTCAGACGGGCGAGCCGTCATCAGAAAGCGGCTGCCGCGCACTCGTTTCCTGTCCTTCATGTCACAGATCAAGCCCTGCGTGGTCGCGATGGAGGCTTGCGCAACCTCGCACCACTGGGCACGTGAACTGACTGCCCTCGGACACAACGTTCGTTTGATACCACCGATCTACGTGAAACCTTTTGTGAAGCGCCAGAAAAACGATGCCAACGACGCTGAGGCTATTGTCGAAGCGGCACTGAGACCAGCGATGCGCACGGTGCCAGTCAAATCGCAGGAGCAGCAGGCCCTTGCCATGCTGTTCCGGACACGCGAACTGCTGCTGACGCAAAAGACCCAGCTAATGAACGCGCTTCGAGCCCATCTGGCAGAGCATGGGGTCATCGTGGCGGGAGGTCGTCGATCAATTGATCCGTTCATCAGCGTTCTCGACGATGTGACAAACACGCTTCCTCATGTGGTGCGAAAGGTCGGGGCCATTTATCTGGACCGGATCGCCCAGACCGCTGGCGAAATCGAAGATCTGGAAAGGCAGATCGACGAGCAGGCCAAGGTGCATGAGATGGCACAGCGCCTGCGCACCATTCCGGGGGTCGGGCCGGTCACGGCTATGGCCGTCGAAGCTTTCGCTCCGGCCATGGAGAGCTTTGCGCGTGGCAGGGATTTCTCTGCCTGGCTCGGGCTTGTTCCCCGGCAGCACTCCAGTGGAGGCAAGCAGCGCTTGGGTCGAACTTCGAAAATGGGGCAGCGCGACATCCGCAGGTTGCTGATAAGCGGCGCGATGTCGATTATCCACTGGAGGGGTCGGAACGGTGGAAAGCCCGGATCATGGCTGGCGCGGATGCTTACATGTAAATCGCGGATGCTGACCGCCATCGCTCTGGCCAACAAGCTCGCCAGGATCATCTGGGCCATCATGACACGAAAGGACGTTTACAGGGATCCTGCGGGGGCGGTCTGCTGACCGCGTCCTGTCAGGAGCGTCG
Organism: Gemmobacter fulvus; assembly: GCF_018798885.1. NCBI lineage: Bacteria > Pseudomonadati > Pseudomonadota > Alphaproteobacteria > Rhodobacterales > Paracoccaceae > Gemmobacter > Gemmobacter fulvus. The sequence continues at coordinate 44,257 of NZ_CP076365.1, forward strand.
GTGACGCAAGTAGAGCACTGATCTCGTATGGGCAAAAGATCGACCGATCGGGGTGGGGCAGCCAGGGAAAGGCAAAGAGCTTCGAGCTCGCAGTTCTGATATGGCCTCCATCCGCGCATCACCATCCCGGCCAGCGGCACGAACGGCCGCGCATGAAGGCCTTACACATGTTAGCAGCCGGTCACTTGCTCGCGAAGATCACAAAAAATACTTGCGTAAGCGGGGGTATCCACACATGTCTGACGATCAAGGTGCTGTTCAAGCTGCCGCTCAGGCAAACGACCGGGATGGTGGCCAGCTTGCTGAAGTTGGCAGACCTGGACTGGGCCGTGCCCGACTATACGACCCTGTGTCGGCGGCAGAAAACTCTGGCTGTCCAGATCCCGTATCGGCGCGCCGATGGCCCCTTGAACCTGCTGGTGGACAGTACCGGGATAAAGTTCCTCGGTGATGGCGAATGGCAGGCGCGCAAGCACGGCGTGCAGGGCCGCCGCCAATGGCGCAAGGTCCATCTGGCCATGGATACCGCCACGTCCGACATCCGCGCCGTGGAGTTTACGCCCAGCAGCGACGGTGACAGCCCCGTTCTGCCAGAGTTGCTGGACCAAATCCCCGAAGGCGAGGAGATCGGCACAGTGACGGCGGACGGTGCCTATGACACCCGCCGCTGCCACACCGCCATCATCGACCGGCAGGCCACTGCTATCATCCCGATCCGTAAGAACGGGCGTCCATGGAAAGAGGACTGCCCGGCCGCGATCGCGAGAAACGAAACCCTGCGCGCCACCCGGCACTATGGCAGGGCATTCTGGAAACGCTGGACCGGATACCACGTCCGAAGCCGGATCGAGGCAAAGATGCGGTGCCTCAAGGCCTTCGGTGAGCGCATAGCAGCCAGAGACCCCGACCGCCAAACTGCAGAAATCCAGATACGCGTCGCCCTCATGAACCGCTTCTCAGCCCTCGGCACTGCCGAGATCGTCCGCGTGGCCTGATGCCAAAGGGGAAAGGGGTAATCATGCCTCAGGCGTAAGTTACGCAACAACGCCAGTCGGTGGCCTCCTTCGCGTTAGTGGCCGCTCAAATTCTAAAAACTGCGCCTTGTACTGCGAGTAATATGCCTCAGTTCCCGTCGTAGCGAAGGTCGGCTTCCCACCCTTCGAGACCGATGCTGCGCCATTGATAAAAGAGAAGTATGGGCTCACAGCAGCCGTTTGCCGCGCGCAGCGCAAAGGATCGGTTCGCGGACAAAGGGTGCATTCGCTGCGGATGCGCAGATGGCTGCTTCAGGTTTGGCGCACCGATAGGACATTGCAGCAGGTCGCGCCGGTTAGTCCGTATAGCTTTGGCAGGCATCAACTCCGTTGGCTGTCGAGGCAAGTAGCTGATCTGCATCACGGATGAGATCGGCGACCCGCCTGTCCGCCAGACGATACCGAACGAAGCGGCCTTTGCTGCGGCGACTGACCAGCCCGCATTCCAGCAGACAGCGCAGATGGTTCGAGACGTTGGGCTGACCCAAACCCGTATGCCCGACGATTTCCTGCACGTTGCGTTCGTCCGACACCAGCGCATCGAGGATCGTCAGACGGCTGGGATCGCTTAGGCCCCGGAAGAGCTTTGCCCGCAGTTCCAGTGTATCGGGTGCCGAAAGATCGTCTTGAATGTTTTGCGCTGTCATATCATTATCCACTGATACGTTAGCAGCGTACCTTTTCGCCCGCCACCACAAAAAGGATCGCACATGAGCCAGCCCGATAACAGCAAGTTGGCGACAGCCTCCTCCCCGATCCGAATGCGGGTGCAAGGCATGGACTGCGCGAAAGATGCCGCCGAGATCGAGCGCGCGGCCCGGTCTGCGGGCGTGGCCGAAGGCGACGTGAAAGTGTCCGCCGCCACCCACATCATGACATTGCGGATCGCGGACGGCGATCTGCCGAAAGTGCGGCCCGCGCTCGACGCGACCGGCTACGGTTTCGAGAAGATCGAGGACGGCGATACATCGTCCGATCCGGCCTACAAGGACCCGAGCTATCGCCGCGCGCTCTGGATCGTGGTCGCGCTCAATCTCGGATACGGCGTGGTCGAAATGTTCGGCGGGTTCCTGTCCGGTTCGCAGGCGCTGAAGGCAGACGCGCTCGATTTTCTGGGCGATGGTGCGATCACGTTTCTGGGCCTGCTCGCCATCGGCTGGAGCCTGACATGGCGGGCGCGGTCGGCGATGATCCAAGGCGTGTTTCTGGGCCTTCTGGGCCTTGGCGTTGTCGGCAGCACGCTCTGGCGTGTCCTCAACCAGACCACGCCAGAAGCCGGGTTGATGGGAGCCTTCGCGGTAGGTGCGCTGATCGTAAACATCCTCGCGGTGCTGCCGCTGCTAAAGCACCGCAAGGGTGATGCCAATATGCGAGCCGTCTGGCTGTTCTCTCGCAACGACGCCATCGGCAACCTCGCCGTGGTCATCGCCGCCGGGCTGGTCGCGTGGCTTGGCAGTGCATGGCCCGACCTGATCGTCGCGTTCGCGATCGCGGGGCTTTTCCTGCATTCGTCGTGGATGATCATCCGCGATGCCCGGAGTGACTTGGTGGAAGCTGACTAACTCCATCATGGTGCGACGCGCCGGACGAAAGCCGACATTCGCGCGCCCCGCAGCATCGGTGAGTCTGGGCTCGAAGCGGACCTGCGGCAGCGCGGCGGGAACGCTCGTTCGGGTTGGACTTTGGCCGTCGCTCCCGGCCCGGAGCCGACCTTCAGTCTCGGCTCAGGATGCTGCAGCGCTGCCCGTCGAAGCCGCCATTCGCTGCGCTTGCGAACCCCGGCGGAGGCGGAAGGCTAGCTCTCGGCACCAATACTGTCTCAACCCTTCAAAGATTTGGGTGAGGCCACCAATCCTCTGAAATGGGTCAGAAGTAAGTCGGCGCGAGATATGGTCTCACCCCCGGCCCGAGACAGCACGAGTCCGGACCACAGGGCGTAAAGGCTGATCGCAAGCTGGCGTGTTGGAAGCTGATAGCTCAGCTCGAAGCGCGTTTTCAGCGTTTCCAGAACCGAGGCTAGGGCGTCATAGCTAGCGTTGCGCGCGTGAGCGCACTGAGCGGCGAAATCGGCGTCACGCTGCGCCTGCAATTGCAGTTCGATCGCCAACAGGGACCATTGTGTTTGCTCCGCGATGGCCGTGAGGTGCTCTGAAAACCCTTCCAGAGCGTGATCAAGCGTATCGCTTGACACCGATTTCACCAGAGACTGCAGCAGGGCCGCTTCGCGTTCGATATGACGTTCGAGAACCGAAAGCAAAAGGTCCTGTTTGCTCGCGAAGTTGGAATAGAAAGCCCCCTGGGAGAACCCGGCCCGCTCGCATACGTTTCGAAGCGAGGTCGCATTGACCCCGCCTTCGGCGAACAGCATTTCAACCGCATCCAGAAGGCACTCGCGTGTGCGCTGTTGCTGTTCCTGTCGCGACAGTCGACGGGGGGCATCTGTCATGGCGAGAGTCTTCTGGCTGTGGCTCTGGGATCAGCGGTCATTCGCTCGAGAAGCCTTTGCGGACGTTGCTGATCCAGCTCCCCAGGGCCTTCAGCGCGGCACCGCCTTTGGCGGCCAGAGTATCGACTTCGGCCTCGAAGGCTTCATCACGCTGGGTCTCGGGTTCAGGCAAGGGAGGCAGGATATGCGCATAATACGTCCGATCCAGCAACCGGTGCAGCAACCTCTCGCCCAGGAACGGCTTGCCGCTATTCAGGGCGCGCGCGCCCCTGAGTAGATTGCGGATGTCATACTGGGTTGGGCTGATGTCGGGCGCCTGCTTGGGAATGTTCAGCAATTTGTAGACGCCGATCCGGGCGGTGCGGATAGAGGCCTCCATTGTGAATATTATGTCGTTGCGGGTTTCGACGAATTGCCCGATCAGGCCCAGATTCGTGCATCCTTCCGGCACGACCCGGGGCCGGTCGCCGGCGGCGCGTTTCATGAATTGCGCCGTGATATAGGGCATCAGCGCGGTACGCACCTTGGTGTTGGCGACCACATCATCGATCTGGTCTTCAATCCCCAGATGATAGCAGAGTTCGCTGAGAATCTCGCGTCCTGTGCACTCCGGCAAGGCCTTGCCGACATGATTGCCCGGCTGGTCCATCAAGAGGCCATAGACCCACAAGACAAGCGTGTCTTCAGGTTGATCGGGAAAATGGGGCTGACGGTTGCACGTCACGTTCAGCAGCCAGTTTGAGTCCGTGAAGGTAATGATACCGCCTGTCACTGTGCGTCCCGAATACGGGTCATTGACCGAAAGCGTCTTGAGCTTGTCGACAAGCGGCGAGGGTTTGCAGGTCAGGGTGGCGGACTCCCAGATCGACTGGTCGGTGTCGCCATAGAATTTTTCGGGATGGCCGAACACATCAGATTTTTCCGCCAGGTTCCGCCAGAGCGTCCAGCCGCTGTCCTGGCCGGGCTCGTGGCGTCCGACCGTCAGTTGGGGCACAGTATCCAGATCGCCATAGGCCGTGTTCTCCGTCATCGAGCCTGTCAGCGCAAAGACAAGATCGGTGTCCCCAACCTCCAGTCGTTGCGGCTGACCTGCGACAGTGCAGACAATGCCTGTCACGGTCTTTTGGGCGCCGGTCTCGCTCAGCTCCAGATCCTGCACGCGCGTGCCGAACTGAAAGCGCACGCCTTTTTCGCGCAGCATGCCCGCCAGCGGTTTGATGAAGGTATCATATTGATTGTACTTGGGAAAAACGAGGGCTGACAAATCCCCGAAACCGTCAACGGAATCTAGGAAGCGGTGCATGTACAGCTTGGTTTCCAGAAGGCTGTGACAGTTCTTGAACGCGAACATGGAGCGGAACAGCGCCCAGAAATTGCTGCTCAGAAAACCTTCGGAGAAGTATTCCTCAATGGTTATATCATCGAGGTCTTCTTTTCTCTTAAGCATCAGACGGATCATTTCCCATTGCTGGGAGTGGGTCAGCCCCATATCAGTGAAATCAACGATTTCACCCTGATTGCGCATCAGACGCGCCTTGGAATAATTGGGGTCGTTGTCATTCAGCAGGCGGTATTCATCCAATACCGAATAGCCTTCAGGGAGCTCTACGGCTGGGACATCCTGGAACATGTCCCACAGCGTGTCATAGTTCCAGTTCATCTCCCTGCCGCCCCGGATAAGGTAGCCGTCTTCGGGGTTGCCGGCGCCGTCCATTGAGCCGCCTTCGATATCCATCTCTTCAAGAACGGTGATATGGGCGGGCGGCATATGGCCGTCCCGGATTAGGTAAAATGCTGCGGCGAGCCCGCCAATTCCGCCACCGATTATCCAGGCTCTCCGGTCTTCCACGCCCGGCGTGGGGAGCGGGCGGTGCCGGGCATAGGGGCCAATGAAGTCGGGGGGCGGCAAGGTGTTTTTGGCCCGATGGCTCCAGTAGCCGGCTGTAGCGTCAGGTTCGTGCTCGAAACCATCCGGAGCGGTGGAAGGGCCGTAAAGGCCGGAGTGTGCGCCATGGGTCATGTGAGGCTCCGCTATCTGTATCTGGCCGTGTCAAACGTGACGACCTTGAAGACAATAGATAGTGTTCGATATTCAAATATCAAGTGATATGTGAAATGGTCGGATTTGGGTGACGGGCCAATCAGATGCGCTTGAGGTTGGCGACGAGATGGTGCGGGCGCTTGAGCTCCTCGTCCAAGCGGCCCGGGCTGCCGTCGGCGGCGATGCTGATGCTCATGGGACAAACCTCTCTTAAGCGGTGATGGCTGGCTGTGATCTCGGGGTTGGAGACTGATGCGACGCTGGCGGCAGCCGCCAAGACGCGCAGCGGGAGCCTGACCGATCCGGACGTCGCGAATGCCGGACGATGCTTGCGGCCATTATCGCGATGGCTGCGGGTTGCACGGTATCCCGCCCTTCCCTCCATTGAAGATCTCGGCGATGTCGCCCGCGTCGAGCGTGCCTGCCGTCTCGAGAGCGTCTGCAAGCTTCAGAAGTCGGTTACGAGGAGCCTCAACGAAGCATTGCGCCATCTGCGTGGCCGCCTGGAGCCGCGCATCGACAAGGTCGAGGAGATCGCCGTCCCGCAGCGGCGGATGCCCCGCGAGATCGATGTTGCGGTGGACCAGCGGATGGTCGGCACCGAGGCCGAGATTGGTTTCCATGGAAAGCGCGATGCGGGTGGCTTGGGCGAGGTCCCTGCAGGCCGGCTCGCCGCTTGCCGCGATGATGGGATCGAAGACCGCCGCCTCCGCCGCATGGCCGCGGGGGCAGACTGCGATACGCTTCATTAGCCACGCCTCGGTCTGCACCTCAAGCGGCTCCTCGGTCAGGGGCATTCTCACCCGCAGCGAACAGTTGGCTCCCGGCCTTAGTATCAATCAACCCAGACCCGGCGGAGCAAGTCAGGCTGAATGTCCGCTCAGATCGTGAAAACGCGCGGTGCTCGCACCCGCGGCGAAGGTCGGCTCCCCGCCCTCTGCGCACCAAGATCTGCGCTGGCGGCACACAAGCGTTCTTCAGATCGGCACCGCCGATCACTCTGTCGGCGATAGGCCCGGGGGCGCGCCTGCGCCCTGCCGGGCCCTCGGTAAGTGAGGCCGAAGCCTCACCCGAAGGGATCGTATTCCGAGACGATCACGACCTCGTCTCCGTCGATCTCATCGGCGGGGACGGCGCCGAAGGTTCCATCCCCTGCCTGGAAGACGACGATCGAAACCATGAGCGTGGCGGCGAGGGAGGCGGCGAAAGCGTGGGCATCTTTGCGGGACATCTGTTTGGCTCCTGTCTGGGAGGCGGGGGACCATCCCCCGCACGACAGGACCCCGCAGGCCCGAAGACTGGCTGACATCACCGGGTGCGTTCGGCTCGTCCGAATCCACCCGGCGGCACGGGCTTGCCCGTAGTCCGACCCCTCGCGGGTTGATCTCGAAGACGGGATTCGGGGCAAGGAAGGGAATGGCGAGCGGGGGATGGTGCCCCAACGTCAGGAGCCGGTTGTCCGGCTGATGCCTGGAACGCCGCAAGCCTCCCGGGCAGGCTCGTGGTTGAAGACTTTCGTCTTTGGGGATGGAACCTTCGACGCCCCGTGACATCGCGGGACGATAGTGTGATCGGTGAGGGGCTCGCCCGTCGGCAGGCCCCTCACGCCTTGTCAGGGCTCAGGCGGCCAGATCCGCGCCCCCTGCCCTATCGCCCTCCTCGGCGCCGACGATCTCGAGCCGCGCGTTGCGATAGCCCTCCCGCGCAATCCATAGCTCGGCTGCGGTGACGGACTCCGCCAGATGCAGCAGCTCGGTGTTGCCACCGAAGTCCAGCAGCACGCGGACCTGCCCGGGCTTCGGTTCCTCGGCCACTTCGAAGATCAGACGGCTGTCGGCCGAGTGGCTGCGCATGATGGTCACGAGGATCACCCCGTCCGACGAGAAGTTCCCCTCATGCAGCGTGAAGGAGGCCGGTGCCGTCCAGGTCGGGTAGACCCGGGGCGGCTCCTTCTTCACAAGGCGACCGACACCGTTCGAGCGCTCCCAGGCCGCGAGTTTCTTCGTGAAACGTGTCGGCGGCTTGAAACTGCCGTCGGTATAGCGGATCAGCGCCCCGAGAGGGGCTGTGTCGATGATGGTTGTTGCAGACATGATTCCTCATCTCGAATGCGAGTACTTGCATTCATCATATTGTTATTGCTGTATATTGTGAGATTGAAGGGCGGGTTTCCCCGCCCCCCGGATGGCTCAGATCACTCCGCCGCCATCATCGACGCGGCGCTCACCGGCAGATCAGCCGTCAGGAAGGCCGGGAGATCGATGTCTTCGGGCTCGCCCGCATCTTCCCCCTGCCCTTCTCCGACCGCCTCGCCGTCGAACGTCACCAGATCGACCCGGCGCAGGACCTCGGGCAACCAGCCGCTGCCCTTGAGAAGCCGCTCGGCCTCGACGGCCATCTCGCCCTTCTTCAGGTGATCGAGCAGCTGCGCGGTCCCCTCGCCCTTCGCCTCGCGCACGGCCTCGAGGATCCGGGCCTTCGGCACACGGTTGAGATAGCCATCGACCGTCGGCTCCCAGCCCGCTTCGACCATGTCAAGATCGACCGCACGGGCTACCAGATCGGCATGGGCCATGCGGCGGGTCAGACCGCTAGCGGAGATGCCCGCGCCATAGGGGTTCACCTTTTCATGGAGCGCGTTGATCCCGAAGCTGAGGCAATGCGCCAGCAGAGCCAGACGGCTGCCCTGGTCGAGGACCGTCAGATACTCCCAGAGCGCCGCATCGTCTCCGAGGGGCAGATCGGCTTCCCAGGCTGCGTGACGCTCATCGACCAGCTTCGCCACCACGCTGTCCTTCAGATCGGTCGCCTGCGCAGACATGTAGACATGACGCACCGAGGCCTCGAGGGAGCTGCCCGTGGCAGAAGAGGTGCGGAAGGTATCCGTCACCAGCTTCAGAAGCAGGAGCGTCAGCGCCACGTCCGGCGAACGCCCGATTGCCTCGCGCAGCGCCAGGGTCCGGTGGGCCGTCAGTTCCATGACCAGCCGCTCGGGCAGCGGCTTCAGCGCGCCGTCATCGTCCTCCTCGGTCGGATCAGGACCGATCGGCTGACCACCCGAAGTGATGACGGTGCCCCCGACGGAGGTCACCGACGGTTTCCAGTTCGATACACCGACATCATCCCCCTGCCCCGTGGCATCCGCGCCATCACCATCCTGGACCGCGGTCTCCTCGCGCGGCTCGTCTTCGGGCCGGACATAGCTTCGATAGATCGCAAGGCTGCCATCCCGATCCAGCGTGACGAAGACGCCAGCACGCCCGACTTCGACCTCATCGTAGATCAGCGGCCGCTGCTCGAGCGCTTCCATCGCCATCTCGAGCTGACCGAGCCGGGCATCGATCTCCTCGGGGTATTCGTCCTGGCCGGAATATTCTTCCTCCAGCGCGCGGTACTCGGCGAGGAGCGAAGCGTGTGCCGCGCTTTCCTCCTCGGTCATCGGTGCAGGGTCACCGGCCAGGCGCCGCAGACCATGGCTGTAGCCATAGGGCAGGTCGGTCGCCACCTTGATCCACTTCCAGCCTTCTGTGGCGAGCGCTTCGGCCTCAGCCTGAAGCTTCTCAGCCACCATCAGGTCCAGAAGAGCAAGGTCCTCGAGCCAGCCGCCGTCATCGCCCTGGAAGAGATCGCGCAGCACGATACCGCCTGCCGCCTCATAGGCATCGACACCGACGAAGACCGCGCGACGATCAGACGCCCGGACCGAGGTCTCGGTCAGCATGCGCCGGATGGCATAGGGCTCCTTGTTCCACGAGTTCTTCACAGCCTCCCAGACCTGCGCCTGACGCGCGTGATCCGGGTTCACCGTGAACGCCATCAGCTGTTCCAGCGTCATCCCATCCACGGCGTAGACCTCAAGCAGGGCAGGGGCCACGGAAGCCAACTTCAGGCGCTGCTTCACGATTTGCGGCGTGACGAAGAAGGCCGCCGCAATCGCCTCCTCGCCTTGACCCTTCTCGCGCAGAGCCTGGAACGCACGGAACTGGTCGAGCGGGTGCAGGGCAATGCGCTGCATATTCTCTGCGAGCGAGTCGTCCTCGGCGAGGATCTCCGACGCCGTATCCCGCACGATGCAAGGGATCGGCGCGGTCTTGGCCAGCCGCTTCTGCTTCACCAGCAGCGACAGCGCCTGGAAACGACGGCCGCCGGCCGGGATCTCGAACATGCCGGTTTCGACCCCTTCAGCATCGAGCACGGGCCGTACGTTCAACCCCTGCAGCAGGCCGCGCCGCGCGATGTCTTCCGCGAGCTCTTCGACAGAGACGCCTGCCTTGATGCGCCGGACGTTGGACTGGCTCAGCACGAGCTTGTCGAAGGGGATGTCCCGCGAGGGGGACAGCGTGATTTTCTGGGCTGCTTTCGCCATCAGATATTCTCCACGACGGGCGCCGGAAGCCACTCTCCCGATCTCACTTCCCGTCACCCCTCAACCCACCAACCTTTTCCTCTCTTCTGCTACCGACGCATCGCCGCGTGACTTAACAGCTGTAAAGTCGCGCCGAACTTGATGATCGCTCCAAGAGACTTAACAGCTGTTATGCAGCATTTCGCCGGGACATCAGCGCCATGACCATCGGCCCACAGGAGAACTCGCCCGCCGCTGCCTTGGATGTCAGCGCACGGAGGTAGCCACCGGGCGACCGGATGTCCGCAAAGCGTTCCAGCATGGCGACAACAACGATCGATGCCTGCTCGGGCCCCATGAACCGTTGCGCTTCTTCCCAAGCGGACGCACTGATCCCCATGGCCGGCCGCACATGACAAGCGGCGTCGAAAAGCTGATGCCAGTGCCGAATATCGCCCTGGTAAAAGGTTTTGAGCGACGGGCAGCCAGCGATCACCAGATGGAGCGGGATCTTTGGCACGCGTCTTGTGTCCGCTTCTTCCACGTCAGCACCAGGCGCATCCGCTTTAGCATCTGGCGCACCGGCCGCCGCCCCGCCTTTCTCTAAGGCAGGTTCAAGATCTATAGATTCTTCATTTGAATTATGATGGTGACGCTCAGTATTGGCACCATTGGTGTTCATTTCTTCTGTTTCAGGGCCATCAATGACGTTGCGTGCGCGATCGAGAAGGGCTTCAAGGTCGGTCCGATATGCGGAGAGCTCCTCAAGCGTGAGCTTGCGGCGCAGGGCGCGCGCTGTGAGGACAGCCTTGTCGCGAAACTGATCCCACAGGCCAAGGCCGGGCTGGATCTCCTCTCCAAACTCCGCGAGGGCAGCGAGATCGCGCCGCATCAGGCTCACGACCTCCCGCAGTCGCCGCACACGGTCCTCGGCCTCACGCACGGCCTCTGCGGCCCGTGCCACCTCTTCGGACCGGCAGTAGAGTGGCGAGAGATCGAAGCCGAAAGCCACGCGCTCTTCGCCATGCTTGCGGACATACCTCTTCCCGTTGGGGCTATCGCGGCGCATGAGCAAGCCAGCGTCCACCAGGCGGGCAATGTGCCTGCGCATGGTGGAGCAGGGCATGCCATTCAGCCGCTCGCAGATCGCCTTGTTGGACGGGAAGACGACCATTTCAGCGTTCCCGCCAAGCGCATCGTCCGGGAAGAAGCTGAGAAGACCCTGCATGACCGTCAAATCACGTTCTGTGACCCCAAAGGCCGCTTGCGCCTTGGACAGTTCGCGCAGGAGTTCCCACTTGTTGATGGGCTTACCCGGAACAGATACCTCAGGCCGCTCGACCACACGCAGATGGGCGTGCGAGATCGGCCGCATAAACGGCGAAATCGGTGTGTACTCCATGATGTCATTCACGAAGGCAAAATTTCCCTGGCCCGCGAATCGCTTTGCGCTTGCGGGAAAGGGGCCAGATCGCTACATTCAGAGGTGCGAAAACTGAGTTTTGTAGCGGGCTGGTCCCGTGCGAAACCTAAGAAAGGTCTCGTGAAGCTTGCTTCTCGGGGCCTTTTTCTTTTCTGCCTGTCTCGTGCCTCCTTTTTGGTTGTTGCTCTTCCTCAGTCTTCCTTGCGCTTCCAGCGCTCGTGAAGCTCGGCGATCAGCTGCGGGGCCTTGCCCTCAAGCCAGCTGACAAAATCTCTGTCCTCGGCCTTCAGCTCGAGCTTGAACTGTCGGCCGCGGCGCCCTGTCGCGATGGTTGCAGCCCCGACACCCGGAATGGCCACACTAGGTGCCCCTCGGGGGCTTGATGGGCGGGTCGGCCGCTCTGCCTGCACCACTGCGGCGAGGACGGCCAGGAACGCGGCGTCCGACTTTTCGTCAGGTCCACCGGAGTGAGAGGACCTGGTCTCTGCCGCTACTGCAGCGAGGTTCTCGCGGTCCACAGATGCATCGCCCAGTGACTTCTTGAGTTCCTCCCAACGAGGCCGGCCGATACCTGGCGCAGCACCTATCGCTAGGACGAGGCTCTCGCCAACCGCGCGGACGACGCTTAACAGCTGCGACACACCAGCTTCGGTAAGACCTAGAACCTCTGCCACGCCCTTGTTGGTGCGTTCCGCCTCTCCCAGGTGATCGCCATTGAGCAAGGCTGCCGCCACCAAGGCACGTTCGATGAAGCTCAGGTCGCGGCGTTCTTGGTTCTCGAGCAGCTGATCCCGAAGCGCCTGATCCCCGTCCATTTCGGTGATGATCGCACGGACCTTGATCCCGAGATCCCGGCAGGCTTCAAGCCGACGCCGCCCGTAGATCAGGCTGTAGCGATCCCCTTCGAGAGGTCGCACGAGGATCGGCACCCGTTGGCCACTTCTGGAGATCGATGCCTTCAGCCCCGCAATCTCGATTTGAAGACGGTCATCCAGCCTGCCCACGGTCTCGACATGGTCAGGCTCGATCTCGAATACGCCGCCCCGCAGCCTGCGCCCCTCAAGAGCGTCGGGGGCATTGCGCAAGGTCTGCAAGGGCAGTCCCAATTTAGGCTTTCTTGCCATTGCGTCCCCACGTGCTCTGGATGATCGCGGCGATCTCGTCATTGACGGCATTCATGGACTCGATGGCGCGGTCGAAGGTCTGGCGCGTGAAGTCCTTCTTGTCCGCCTCATACAAGGTCTGCTTGGTCAGCCCGGCATCCGATATCGCCGTCGACTCGACCATGTGGTTCGTCAGCACCGAACGCCCGAAGAGCCCACGAATGAAAGCGATGACCTCGGTCTGCGGGGCGTCGCCCACCTTGTAGCGGGTCGGCAGGAACCGGAGCCAATCGAACCGCAGGTTGGCGCCTGCATCGCGGATCACGCCCAGCAGGTCGGCCGTCATCCGCAGGAACTGCGACATGGACATGAGGTCAAGCATCTGCGGGTGGACCGTCACCAGGACGCCCGAGGACGCGGAAAGGGCAGACATGGTCAGGAAGCCCAGTTGCGGAGGGCAGTCGATCACGACGACATCGTAGTCACTTTCGACGCTGTCGAGGGCGTCTCGGACTCTCGCGAAGAAAGCGCGGGCACCGCCACGCTGGATCGCGGCCGGGGTCTCGTGCTCGAACTCCATGAGCTCGAGATTGCCCGGAATGAGATCCAGGCCACGGATGTAGGTCTTCCTGATGACCTCGGAAACCGGAACAGGGTCGTCATACCGGACTGCGTCGTACAGCGTCCCGCCTTCCATGAGGTCCAGTTCAGGCTGGATCCCGTGCAAGGCGGACAACGACGCCTGCGGGTCCAGATCAATGGCCAGCACACGATAACCCTTGAACGCGAGTCTCTGCGCAAGGTGCGCTGATGTGGTGGTCTTGCCGCTTCCACCCTTGAAATTCACAACGGAAATGACTTGCAGCTCGTCGCCCTTACGACGGCCCGGCACATACGTTCCCGGCTTCTTGGCGTTGGCCTCAAGGCTTTGTCTGATCTCCCAGACATCGTCGAGGGTGTAGCGGCGATGGCTACCGGCCGTCGTTTCAACGTCGGTGATCTTGCCTTCTCGATGAAGTTTGCGAAGGTAGGTATGATCGACACCGAGCAACTCGGCCGCCTCACCGCTCGTCAAGCTGCGCATCACCTTCTTCGCATCGGGTGGGAAGTGCGCTGCACGTTGTGCATGCAGGTTCGAAGCCAAGAGTTCGGCGTAGTGACCAATGGCGACGTCCAGGTCTTTGTCTATCTCGGTCATGCCCCGCTCGATCCGTGGGCGCGATTTTTATGTGACCGCGCGTTATTTTTCGAGACTATTGCCTGACCGATCAGATTCGCGCAAGCACTTTCTAAATCTGGTGTCAGCCACTGCGTGACGCACAAGAGTAGCCCAAGCTCGCGGACAGGCTTGCCCATGTAGCTAGTTTGATATACATTACTGATCGTATATCCACGCAGGAGGCCAAAATGCAGGTCGCAAAATGGGGCAACTCGCTTGCCGTCCGCCTGCCCGCCGAGCTTGTTCGGGAGCTTGGCCTCAAGGAAGGCGATCAGATCGACCTGGTCAAGGACGACCGCCAGGTCAGAGTCCGTCGTCTGGCGCGCGCGGATGAGGTGCTGACGGGTCTGCGCCAGTTCCGGGGCAAGCTGCCCGCTGCAGAGCGCCTGAGCCGCGATGACGCGCATGAGCGCTGAGTTCGCGGATACGAATGTCGTTCTTTACCTGCTCGACGACGGCTCGAAGGCCGATCGCGCCGAGGTCATCCTGGGGCAGGGGCCCCGGATCAGCGTTCAAGTCCTGAACGAGACGCTGGTCAACTGTCGCCGCAAGGCTGGCCTGAGTTGGGAGGAAGCAGGGGCGTTTCTCGAGGGCGTGCGCGCCTTGTGTCCCGTCGAAGACCTGACCCTTCAGACCCATGACGTCGGCCGCGCCTTGGCGGAACGCTACGGCTTCTCGATCTACGACGCGATGATCGTGGCCAGCGCTTTGGTTGCAGGCTGCACCACGCTGTGGAGCGAGGACATGCAAGATGGCCTGCTGGTGGAAGGCCAACTTCGCATCATCAACCCCTTTGCGCGAGCGGACAGTTTCTGAGCTTGTGTCGCGTTTGGTTCCCGATTTCAATTGAAGCGATTAGCTGAAATCTGAGCGGTCGCGTTCGAGCTTATCATTTCACTAAAGGCGCTGCGGTGGGGCAGGGGGGTCACAATCCCGCGGCCTTGGTCAGGTTCACCCGGAACCTGTCGCGGCGTCGCTGGTATCGGCGGGTCATCTCTGCGCTGGCATGACCAAGCTGCTTTTGAACGTAGCGCTCATCAACTTCCGCGCTGCTGGCAAGGCCTGCGCGCAGGGAATGGCCCGAGAACAGCCGCACGCGCTCGGCTTCAGGCAGATCAGGGCGTAGCCCGGCCTCGCGGGCGCAGGACTTGATCAGCCGGGCGACGTGCTTGTCCGACAACCGCTCGCTCGTAGCTTTCAGGCCGTTGCGTGACGTGGCGACGAAGATCGGGCCGAAGTCGATCCTTGCGTAATGCAGCCACTGCGTCAGGGCATGGACCGGGCAGGTCTGATCTGATGAGCCGCGGGCGATTTCGACCTCGCGCCAACCGGTCTTGCCGCGCAGGGTGAGGAGCACGCCGTCCTCCAAGATCTCGACCCAGCCGCCGGAGTCAGGCGTGTCATCCTTGCCGTGGTCGAGGCTGACAATTTCGGACCGACGCAGGCCACCAGCAAAGCCGATCAGCAGGATCGCCCGGTCGCGCAGGCCGCGCAAATCGTGGGGGAGGGTTGCCAGCATGTCGCGCAGGTCTTCCGGCAGAATGGCCTCTTTCTGTGCTGGTGGCCGTGCGTGCTTGCGGCGGATGCCAGCCAGGACGCTGGCAATGTGCCGATCTTTGCGGTCGAGCCGCTCTCCGCGCTGCGCATAGCCCCAGGTCAGGCCAGACAGCCGCCGTTCTATAGAGGAGGCCGAGAGGGCAGGTGCTTTGCCGCTCGGCGCTGCCAGATCGGCGATGTAGAGGCCGATCAGCTGGGACGACGAGGGGAGAGGGTCCGCGCCACGCATCCGGCACCAGCGCGCGAAGTGGGCCCAATCCTTGGTGTAGGCCTTCAGCGTGTTCTCCGACGCCGCCTGACGCGCATAGTCACGCGCCGTTTCGACCAGGCGGTCGAGCGTGCCCGAGCCAGCGACATGGGAGGGCAGGGCGATCGTGTCGCGCTCCGTATCAGCGCTGTCGTCCCGCTCATGGCGATCGGGACGTTCCGGGGGTTCTGAAGGCGATTTCTCGGGCGTTTCGGTCATACCGTCGAGCATACTCCCGGCACGTCCGATAATGCAACATTATTGGACATAATGGCGCTGACAAAGCTGCGGCGCTATTGGTGCATTTAGCTGGTAGAAAGCGCCGTCATAATGTAGGCTGCCGGCATGAGAAAACCGCGCGCCGAGCCTTTGGAAACCTTGCCGATGCTGCCCCCGCTGCCGGGCTGGATCGGTGCTGCCCCGGCAGAAACCCTTGAGGCAGCGGCCTTCCGCTCTGGGGCCGCGCTGGCGCATCTGAGCCAAGTGACCGCGGCCGGGGATGTGCCTGTGGCGCTGTGGCGGGACCGCTTGGCTTTGGTGGCGGCCGGGAACTGCGCTGAAATGGCGGGGCGCAGGGAAGGGCCGGGCGCCTTGCGCGATGCCCTGCACCTGACGGGTCCGGGCGACGACCCCGGCCCGGCGGGACGGCTTTTGCAGCAGTGGTCACGCGCGGTGGCCCGGCCTGTCTCGGTCGCGCATCTGACCAATGCGCTGCAAGGGATCGTGGCCGAGCGGATCGCGCTGTGCCTTGATGCCATGGGGCAGACCCCGGTCGACCGCGCGGCGCATGTCATTGAGGCGGTGCTGACAGATCACCCGCGGGCCGAAACTGCGGCGCTGATCCTTGCCGATGCGGTTCTGGCAAAGGGGGTGGGGGCAACGCATGTGCTGCCACTTCTGGCGCTGACGCTCAGGCCCCGCGACCTGCGCCTGCGGGGCGATGATCTGCGTCTGGCCTGTCACCGCGCCGTGGTCTCTGCCATCGGCGGGCAGGTGCTGCCACTGGCCGGGGACTTGGCCCGGGCGGCGGCCCGCCTGCGGGCGGTGGCCCCAAAGCTGCGCGCCAAGGCGGCGGGCCGGGCGGTCGATCTGTTCCTGTCGCGCGATGCGCTGGCGCCGGGGGCATTGGCCTTTATGTCGGATCGGGCCGCGCGACGGCTCTGCGACCGACTGGTTGCGCTCGGCGCCGTGCGCGAACTGACAGGGCGGGACACGTTCCGTCTGTACGGGGTCTAAGCATGGGGCGGCGCGAGGACACAGAACTTGACCGCGAATTGGCCGTTCTTCCCCCTGAGATGCGCTGGCGGGAATGGATGCGACGAATCGAGGCGGTGCTGTTTGCAAGCGCGACCCCGGTGGCGCGCGAGGATCTGGCGCGGGTCGTGGGGCAGGGGGCCTCAGTCGATCTGTTGATCGAGGATCTGGCAGTGGATCTGGAGGGCCGACCCTATGAGGTGGCACAGGTGGGCAAGGCGTGGATGCTGCGCACGCGCGCGGCCTATGCCCCAGCGATCCGCGCCGCGGCGGATGTGGACGGCCAAGCGCTGAACCTGTCAGAATACGATCTGGCCGTGCTGGCGGCGATCGCATTCCACCAGCCGGTAAGCCGCGACGGGCTGAAGGACATCTTCGGCAAAGAGATCAGCCGTGATCTGATCGGCAGGTTGGCCGAGCGTGACCTGATCGGCACCGGCCCGCGCGAACCCCGGCGCGGCGCGCCCTACACTTTTGTCACCACCGAGACCTTCCTTGCCACCTTCGGGATGGCGTCCTTGCGCGACCTGCCCGATCCCGAGCAACTCGCAGATGCCGGCCTCGCGGGCAGGTCGGAGGCTCACGACATTTAAGGAGCGGGTTGAGCTTCGGCCGCAGATCGGCGGGCTTCATGAAGCTGGGTCGCTGCCCGCAGCAGGGCGGCCAGATCAGTCGCTCTGGGGGAGGAGGCCCGCCGCAGCCCTGCAGTTTCAGCAAGCTGATCCGTGAGTTCCTTGACCAATCCGTTGTGGTTTCCAGCGGCATTGGCAAGCCGGACCCAAAGGTTCAGCGGGCCACCACCTTTGTGGCCAACTATTCCGCTCTGCCCTTCCGACAGCCGCCGGAAGAAATCGTGGCGAATCCGATGCGACAGTTGCGGGATCGTTGATGTCGTCGTACCGACGGGCACCGGGCATATTGCAATCCTCTCTGGCAGGGTTTTCCGTTTGCCCCGGCCCACGCCAAGTGCGAGCCCTGCTGTGTCAAGACGAAGCAGATCGTCGATCAGCCGCTCGAGACGCCGGGCGCCTGGGTTTGCCGGGTCCGTCGGTTTGGCGAGAGGAGCGTCGCAGAAGGCGCAGTATTGCTGTGAAACAAGGCGATCCTGTCTGAACGGCGCAAGGCCCTGACCGCAAGACGGGCAGCGGTCGCGCAATCGGCAGCCATGGCGAAAGCAGGACACGCGGGTTGCCAGAGTCCAACTCTGCCGGAAATAGGGCGCCTCGTCTTCCCGCAGGCAGGTGGGACAGAACTGCAGCCAACAGGACTGCGCCGTCGATGTCCCTGCATCTTGCGGCCGGCTCCGCAGCTGCAAGCGCACGCTCGACAAGGGACTGTGGGCCAGACAAAGTCCGTCAATATCTTCGGGGCAGATCGACGTATGGTCGAGCAGGATGCGGCGAACTGCCTCCGGAAGATGCCGGTCAAGTTGTGCCGACCATGTCTCGCCGGCCACTCCGAGCACCGCTCCAAAATAGCGCGGCGGCACACCATTGGCATGTGCAAGCCGATGCAGCCAGCTTGACAAAAGCTCGCCAGGAGCCGGCCTGATGTCCACCGGCCAGCGATGTCCCGCCGCCACTCTATAGCGGCGGGCCGGGGAGACGATGATCCTCGGCGCATTGCTGGTCATGTCATTGAATGGCGCAAGGCCGAGTTCCGTCGCCGTGACAGCGGCACATAGCCGAGGGCCATGACGGTGCTGGACGTGATCCGTTCCTCACCGCTCTCAATAGCTGCAACCGCCGCCCGGGTGACGATGTCGACCACCTCGCCAATCAGCCCTTCCGACAGATCATGGATCATTCTGGCAAGGGGCAACCGCGAGAGGTTAGAGGCTTGGGCAAGCGGAATGCTCGCCTCGAGACTGTCGAGAAGGGCTGCAAAATCCTCGTCGAAACCCCACCGCGGCACTGGGACCGTATCAAATCGTGATCCC
Source organism: Gemmobacter fulvus (assembly GCF_018798885.1). NCBI lineage: Bacteria > Pseudomonadati > Pseudomonadota > Alphaproteobacteria > Rhodobacterales > Paracoccaceae > Gemmobacter > Gemmobacter fulvus. Next base: position 62,865 of record NZ_CP076365.1, read on the forward strand.
ATTTCATCGGTGTCGTGCAGCGCATCGTAGACGGCGATTTCGCCGACAAGCACGGGCGAGATGTCATGCACCCGTGCGATCCGCCGCAGGAACGAGAAGATTGCCTTCACATCCTGCCTGCGCCCACGCAGCGCACTATAGAACTCGTCGAAGATGAGCAGGCGCGGCTTCAGGCTGTCGAGAAGATGATCGACCTGTTCGCTGGCGCGGGACAGGCTGCGCCAGCCGGCAGCCTGCGGGGCGCGCAGTCCGGACAGAATGCTGGCGTAGAAATGCGACAGGCCTGCCCCCTCCCGGGTCTGGATCACCCAGACCCTTTGCCGGTCGGCACGGCGCAGATGTTCGACGGCGAAGCGTTCGGCGATCATGGTCTTGCCGTTGTGATAGGGACCAGCAATCAACAAGCCGCGTGGGCGGAGTGATGGCGGACGTTCCAGCAGCTGCCGCAACGCATCATGTGCCGCAGAGGCACCGGGATGGCCTATCCAGCGTGGCGCCCGAATATGAGCAATGCGGGTGGCAGCATCCGCATCGAGCAACGCTGAGGTTGATGGTAGGAGATGGTCGGCCATGCTACCAGGTCTCCACAGGAAAGACGCGGCGGGGTCGGTCAGGTTCTGGTCCGGTATGGGTCGCCTCTGAAACGTGCCCGACATTTTGATACGCCTTCGGCGCGTCTGCGGCGTGTCGGGCCCGGGTCATTTCCCGCAGGTGAGCCTTCGTGGATCTGGCCCCGGCGACCGTTGCCGCGATTTCCCGGCGCAGAAGCGTCTTTTCCTGCGCCGGTCGTTGTTGGCTCTCTCGCATGCGCGCTCGGTCGGCTTCATGCTGCCAAAGGGTGATTGGCATGGTCACCCCGTCCCGCCGCTTTACCGGACGCCAGATCCGCGTGTCGGGATCGGCGATGTAGATCCGGCTGATGTCCCGGGGGTCGTAGCATAGATCCAGAGGTGGCAACCGGTCACGGCGGGCGACGAGAGGCCCAAGCCATTGCTCGAAGTAGTCGATGGCGAACACGCTGACGCCTTGGGGAGAGATGCGGCGTGTTGTGCGGGGGAGAAAGTTGAGCAGGACTTGGTCAGGATCATCGATCGGCCGGTCCGTCGGTGGAAGTCGCCGCTCCCATTCGAGGCGAGGCACGGTCAGCTTGCGCGCGTTCTGGGTCTGGTTGTGATCGATGATTGCCAGGGCAATGCAGCGCTCGAGGGCCGCGAAGGTCAGACTTGCCCGCTTGTCGGACGAATAATCTCCGCGGTCCGCGATCGACCGACCGGTCTTGCCGGGAAGGGAGCGAAGCACCGTGTTCACCTTGCCCAGGAGCCGTTCGACAACGCCACCCCGGTGAACCGTTCCCTTGTTCCGGGTGCGGACGCTGATGCCGAAATCGGCACATCCCGTCGTGAAGGTGCTGCTCTGGAACTCCTTAGCGGAGTCCACGACGATCTGCTTGGGCCGGCCATGCATCGCCCATGGATGGGCAATCCCGCGTTCTGCCAGCCAGTCATCCTTGCGGCACATCGCGTGCGCAAGGCACAATGCCACCGAGAGTCGGGAAGGGCGCTCGAGGGTGAGGCAAAAGCCGATGATTGCACTGGTCGCCACATCGGCGGCGATGGTCAGATAGGGTCTACCCACGAAAACGCCGTGGTCGTCGATCACCTCGACGAACTGGATATCGGCCGGCGTGTGATCGATCTGGACGACGTCAAGGGAGTGGCTGGCGCGGATATATCCCGGACGCGGCTTCAGGCGGTGCAAGTGTTTGCCACCGGAAAGCCGCCGCCGCGCGATCTCCTCGGGGGAGAACAGTTTGGCAATCCGTCTGGCAACCGTGACATAGGCCGGGGGCTTTAGCCCTTCGTCGGCACAGCGCGCGCGGATTTCGTCGACGATCGGGGCGAGATCAGGTTGCTCCGGCTGCAGCCACATCTCCCGCAACGTCTCGGAAATGATGGCTTCAACGCCGATCGATATCCTCGCACGCCGCGCACCGTTTGTTCGCGGCAGAACCGACGACACACGTCGCTCCCCACGATACCGGGCGAGGTGATTGTAGACCTGACGGGTCGACAGGCGCAGTTCCACCGCTGCCCGGCTGACAGCCTCCCGCATTGGCAAGTCCCCGTCCAGAACGCGGTCCAACTCGCGGGCAATCCGAACCGCCTTCGACCAAGCTTCCTCTGAAGCGCGGGAAGCTGCCCGTTCCAAGGGCCGATCTTTGCTGAGCGTTGTCATTCCGCCGTGCCCTTCGAACCCTATTGAAGCCCTAAATGAAATTGAAATTGCAAAGCAAAAACCCTCGCCGCTTCCAGAGCTACCTTGTGGAAATCATGTGAAAACCACGCAGTGAAATCGTGAAGGAAAAGCGACACCGGCTTTTCGGGCCGACCGAGGCGGGCAGGGATCTTGCTCCCAGAGGCGCGACCAGATCTGCCCAATGGCTGCCAGAGGTAAAATGACCCCTTTGCCCCGCCACATGGCCCCGTAGCCTCCATCAAGCTGGGGCAGGCGCAGGTGGCCCAAAGTTGCCGGTTGGCATCCAGGAATACGACGACAGACACGTGCCGGGTGGTCCGCAACGGCGGCGGCTGAGCGGGGGCGCCCCTGCACGATCGGAAAGGCCTGCCACATCGGTGGCAGGGCCTTTTTCCGTTTGATGCCGCGCCGCAGCGCGACGGCCTTAAGGTCTTGCGGTGCCGATCCTGATCAGCACCCGGTCAACAGCTGCAAGGAACAGGTCGACGTGTTCGGCCTGGCAGATCAGCGGCGGGCGCACTTTCAGCGCATCCTCGTTGGCGCCGGTGGTGCTGACCAGCACGCCGTCGTCACGCAGCGCATTCACGACATCCTGAGCCATGGCGCGGCGGGCTGCCGGGGCCATGCTCTCGGTGCCCATGTCCACGCCGAAGAAGAGACCGGCGTTGCGGATGGCCCGGATCCCGGGCCGCTGCTTGGCCAGCCGTTCCAGACCGGCCCGCAGGCGCAGGCCCATGGCAAATGCGTTCTGTGGGATCTGGTCACGCTGCAGGATCGTCAGCACGGCATCGGCGGTGGCGATCCCGATCGTATTGCCGGCAAAAGTGTTCGAATAGCGCGCCGTGGTGCCGAAGCGGTCCATCGCTGCGTGCCGACCGACAACAGCGCCAATGGGAAAGCCGTTGCCCATCGGCTTGCCCAGTGTCACCAGGTCGGGTACCACGCCGTGCCGTTCAAAGCCCCACATATGAGCACCGGTGCGCCCGAAGCCCGGCTGCACCTCGTCCGAGATCACGAGCCCGCCTGCTGCGCGCACTGCGTCGACGCCGCCTGCGATGAAGCCCGGGGGATCGACCCAGACACCGTCGCTGGAGAAGATGCTGTCGAACAGCAGGGCTGCAACGCCAATGCCGCGGCGGTTCAGATCGGTGATGGCCGCACGCACCTGCGCCTGGAAATAGTCCGCCGCCTGGGCGTCGGGAATACCCGCCGGGCCGGGCAAGGTGACCATGCGCACGTTGGGGCTCAGCATGACCGCGTCGCCAAGGTTCGGCGACACGGCCGCAACGGCGGCACTGGTGCCGTGATAGGCGTAGTTCGACACGATCACGCCCTCGTTGCCGGTGACAAGGCGGGCGATGCGCAGGGCAAGGTCATTGGATTCACTGCCGGTGCAGGTGAAGACCACACGGTCCAGTTCGGGTGGAAAGGTTGCCACCAGCCGCTCGGCATAGTCGACAAGCCTTGGTTCCAGATACCGGGTGTTCGCGCTGATCCGTCCGGCTTGTTCGGCCATGGCGGCGTTCACTTCCGGGTGGCAGTGACCCAACGATGGGACGTTGTTGTAGAAGTCCAGATAGGCGCGCCCGTCCGGATCATAGAGCCACATGCCCTCGCCCCGGAGGAAATGCACCGGGCGGCGATAGTGCAGCCGGTAGGAGGCGCCAAGGACCCCGTCACGGCGGGCGATCAGCGCCGCTTCGCGCTGGGGAAGTTGGGCTTCGCCTGGGCGGTAGCGGTTGGGCATAAGGTCGGTGGACATGTGCATGCGCCTTTGAAGGGGTGGCTTGATTGGTCCGTCAGGGACGGTGGGAGATTGCGGCCTCGACGGCAATTGCGCCTGACCGTTGGTCCAGGTCGGTCAGGATGCCGAGGCCGCGTTCAGCCCGTGCAACGTTCTTCTTGATATATTGCGCCTCGGCCGGGAACAGGTGCGCGCGCCAGTGGTTTATCAGGATCAGCGCGCTTTGCCGGGCCTTCATCAGGCCGACGAGCAGGCTTGTTTCGACCCCTGAAAGCGGGATGACCGAGGCATAGCCGGCAATCAGGTCGCCGGCCCCGCCTAGGGGCAGGGCTGGATCGGTGACGACATGACCAGCCGCGATGGCAAGGTCCTGAATCCGGGGGCTGTGGCACCCATCGCCAAAGTCGATGAAGCCAAGGCCCTGATCCGTGACCATCATGTTGAACGGGCTGGGGTCGTTGTGGGTCACTTGCCAGCACAGATGGCCAAGCCGGGGTTCGATGGTTTCCACGTAGTCGCGCATCGAATGGCTGACCTGCACTGCAGTCGGCCCCGGCGGCAGGTGGCCGACGAATTCCATAAGCCGTGGCCAGCATCCGATGTGCCACAGAAGCGGGCGGTCGGTGGCTGGTAGGTGCAGCGGCGCAAGGGCCAGATCGAGCCGGGCCAAGGCCGTGCCCGTCCGGAACAGGAGATCGGGCGTTGGGTCCGCCTGATTCAGCGCAGTTCCGTTCAGCCGGGTCTGCAAATAGCCGCAGATGCCTTCATCCACGAACATCAGGTCACCGCTGAGGGTCGGAAGCACGTCAGGGGCAACAAAGCCCGCTGCCCCGCGAACCCCGACGATGGCCTGTGCCTGAAAGGCAAAGCTGTCCAGCGCCTCGGGTCTGGTCGACGTCTTCAGGATCAACCGGCGGCCATCCACCAAATCGACTGCCACGGTACGCTCCACCTCGGAGGACAGGGTGGCCAGCGATCCGTTCAGGCCATAGTAGCGCTGCAACAGCGCTGCCGAGCGGTCCGCTTCCGACGCATCCGCCTGAACGGCGAGGGCTGCGGCGGCCGCACGGAAGCAGGTTTCGGTGGCGGGATCATGGCGCGCATCCAATTCGAAGTATCCTTGCCGGACCGGGACCGGTCGCCTTGCCGTTTCAAAGATTGCAGCGCCCCGGTGCCGGAGCGCCACCAGTTCAAGCGCTGGATCAGAGGCCGAACACGCCGGGCAGGTGCGAGACGTCGGGGATTTCGGTGTATTCGTAGAAAGGGTTGGCCGGTTCGTGGCCACGGTTGACCCATACCTTGCTTTTGATGCCGAGATCATAGGCCGACATCAGGTCGTGGCGGAAGGACGAGGACACATGGGTGATGTCCTCGGGCCCGCAGCCCAGCGTGTCGAACATATATTCGAACGCCTTGAAATGCGGCTTGTAGGCGCCTGCCTCTTCGGCGGTCAGAACGGCATGGAACGGCGCGCCGAGCTTGGCGATGTTCGACGGAATCTGCACCTTCATCGAGTTGGTGATGGTGACCAGCGGAATCTCCTTGGCCAACTTCGCCAGCCCCGCCGGGACATCTGCATGCGGGCCCCAGGTCGGAATGCGGTTGTAGATCATCAGCGCGTCTTCTGCCCGGAAGGCCAGGCCATTGCGGCGGCAGGCACGTTCCAGCGCGTTGTGGACGACGTCGGCATAGGGCTTCCAGTCCTGCATCACCTCGTCAAAGCGGTAGCCCTGGAAGTTGCGGATGAACTCATTCATGCGCGCTGCGTCCAGCAGGTTGCCGTAGAGATCGCGGGCGGCCTCCGCCATCTGGAAGTTGATCAAAGTGCCGTGGGTGTCGAACGTCACGTATTTTGGGCGAAAGCGTTCCATGTCCTTGGTTCCTGTCAGATTTGCCTGTTGGCCAAGCTTAGGCGCAGGCCTCTGGCAGAATCTGCCGCAATACCCGGACATGCAGTACATACCCCTCCAGTCGACCGCCAAACCGGCACGGGCTTTTGCAGCGCTGTCCGGGCAAACAGTGCTCGCCCCAACCGAAGAGAAGCCGGAACCGCGACAGGCCCTCAATCGGATGGCGCTGTTGCAGCTTTGCGACCTGTTTTGGGGTCAGCGGGCGCGGCCTGATCCGGCGAAGGGGGGTGAAAGCCTGACGGTTGCCTGCAACTCACGGGTCGCACGCGTCACCTGGTGCCGCGTGCGGCTCTGACCTGGCGCCGGGCCTGGACCGAGGTCACGCCGTCCGAGAATGGGGTGCGGCCCGCTACGACAGATGTGCAAAGATCTTCCTCTCTGCCGTCGCACTCGCCGCAACCGTCATGTTCTGGCTTTGACGATCAATGGGTCTGGAGTCTAATTCACATCTGTTTAATCTGAACGCACATTGCGGGTATCGGAAACCGGATCACGCAAATCTTATTGTGCAAGGTGTGCCTCTTTAATTTTTTGTCTGATTGCTGAATGCGTATGTCTTTTATCTGATCACATAAGGCGTGTCTCGCCAAGCACAATCCTGAACACACATCCCTGATGCCATAAAACGCATCTCACACATCCTTTCTCCGGACACTGAACGCTGAACGCGAGGCTCCGCACGTTAAACAAACAAGGCTTTAAGTCCATATTCACAAGGAAAATCCACCTCTGATCACGTGGCTCGGGGTGCGCCGTCCCTGGTTAACCTTGTGTATTGCGCGATCAGCGAAACGCATTCAGTGGCGGGGGATTTACGCAAGACGGTGCAATCTGAAAGGGAATAAACCTCGCAGAGATTGTGCTTGAAAGGGAGGTGTAGGAAGGGGTAAGGAAGAGTGGCAGGAAATGCGATATGTCTACAAATAATCGGTGGCGGAAGTTGGTGGTAAAATCAGAGCCTCGCAAAGCGCGACTGAAGTCGCAGCCCAATGTCTTGGCGGGAGTTGGCAATGGAATTGCTGACCCTGCAGCGCAGCAAGGCGCCGGATGCCGTCGGCAAGCTGTGGCGCTGTTCCGCAAGGTTGCGGAACCTCAGGAGGGCGCGCGCCATGGTTAAGCTTGGATCGCGGCCCATCGGGTTGGCAGAGGCGGTTCTCGGCGAGATCAACGTCCTGCGGCCTCAACGGGGCGGGGTGAAGGCGGGCAACGCCGCGCCCAAACACGGGTTCAGCTTTTCGAGCCGGGCCAGCCAGCTGTGGCGGTTTTCGCTGGGCTCAAGCGCGGCGGTGCTGAAGAAGATCGGCAAGGGCGGGACGGCCAACGCCAAAGAGCTGGCGGCGCAGATGGACTATCTGTTTTCGAAGTCGGCCTCGATCTTCGGCAACGGGGTCGTTCTGGATGCCGATGCCAAGGGGCTGACCAAGGACGAGCGCAACGAGATCGTCGGCGACTGGGTCGAGGATTGGCGTGGCGCGCCGAAGAACGGCCACACCACCCATCTGCTGATGAGCTTCCCGTCGCATGTGCGGCCGGAGAAGGCCAAGCTGATCGCCGAGGCCTGGGCCTTCGAGATGTTCCAGTCGGGCGCGCATCAGGATGATGTCTGGGCCTATGTCGCGGCCCTGCACAGCGACAAGGCGCATCCGCATGTCCACATGGTCGTCAACAACCGGGGCACGGTGAAGGACAGCTGGTTCTACATGGCCAAAGAGCATGCCTTCAATCTGGAGGTCATGAAGGCGCGCATGGTGGTGATCGCGGCCGAGGAGGGTGTGTTCCTCGATGCCACCTCGCGCGCCGAGCGTGGCTTGCTGACTTATGGGCCGTCGCGCGCAGAAATCGAACGGGCCCGCGTTGAAGGCCGGGCGCCCGGGGAACGGCCGCGCGAGGGCAAGGCTCTGGAGGATGCCTTGGTCACAATGACGCGCACGGCGGAAGCTATGCGCAGCCTGCAGCATGTGGCGGCACTGACCGGGCTGCCGGAGATTGGCGAGAAGATCGCCAGGGCGGAAGAGGCCCTGCGGCGGGGTGGGGTGTTGCAGCCGTTTCCGGGTGATGTGGCGACAGCGGAGCGGGCCGATCTGGACCGGCATTTCAGCGGCTGGATGGCAGATGCCGAGGGCAAGATCCGGAAGATGCCGGTCCCCGAGCGCAAGGACATGCGGGATGAGCTTTATGGCTATGCCATCGACATCGCCAAGGGCCTGGGCGATGCTCGTGGGGCGCAGCTGTTGCAGATGCTGCCGCAGACCAAGCTTTACGCGACGGCTCTTGAGGGGGACCGGCTGACGCAGGGCAAGGCGGTTGTTGACCTGGAGCCTGGGGCCACGGATCGGCTGAAATCGGACATTGTCGGCAAAGCGGTGGGCTTGGGTCTCAGCGGTGACCGGGTGGCCGAGCGGCTGGAAACCGGTGCCGCCAATGCCTGGGAAGAACGCGATTGGGTGCGCAGTGACTTGGCAACCCTGTCCGGGCGGCGGCGTGCCGACCTTCGCACCCCGGATCAAAGCCGGACGGTCGTCGATGATCTCGACGGTTTCTACGAAGCGGTGGCCAAGTTGATTGAGCATGCCCGCGCGCATGAGGTGGTGCCGGACAATGCGCGGTTGCTGCGCGCCCTCGGGTCGATGGGCCGTATCATGCAAGCGGATGGCAAGGTGGAGTTCCGGGGAGATGCCCATGCGCAGCGCTTCGCCGATGAGCTGCGGCAACGGTATGGCAAAGGGATTGTGGCGGAACTCGCCAGCGGGCGGACGGATGCGCTGGCAGGGGAGTTCGAGGATGCGGACCAGCGGAAGTGGATCGCGCGGGCGGTTGTTTCTGCAGCCAAGTCGCATGTGGCGTTCGGGTTGACGCTCAAAGAGGCACGGCACGCTGAGCGAGATCTGATGGGGGGATCGAAACGCGACAGAGATTGGGAGCGATAGCTGTCATACTGGTGGAAAGCGGGTGATCGCCACGCGTGCCAGATTGCAGTTTCGCCATTGGCAGACATTTATGCTTTGCCTTGACAGGCGAACAGAAAATCTGGGATGCCTTTGGGCATGGGGATGCGCGACCTCCCCACGAGGCGTCAGCTGAAGATCGCGTTCCACTCCTGTCCATCTTTTCCGAGGGGGAACGCAGATGCCTGCACCTGACGCCATTTCCTGTGAACAGTTGACCCGCCTTCTGGGCACCCCGAAATCTCCGACCCTTCTGGATGTTCGCCGGGAGGCTGTTCGTGCCAATGACCCGCGCCAATTGCCTGGGGCGCGTGTTTTGGCGGAACATGAGCTTGCACCAGATCCCTTGGCTGCCCTTGCCAGAGACCTGGCAGGCCCCGTGGTCGTGGTTTGTGCCGAGGGGCATCGTCTGAGCCAGGGCACTGCGGCGTGGCTGCGACACGAGGGGGTGCAGGCGGAATATCTACTCGGCGGTCAGGCGGCATGGGCGGCATCAGGATTGCCGTTGGTCGACCCAGGCAAGATCACCGCGCGTGACGGGCGGGGCCGATCCCTCTGGGTGACGCGGTCACGTCCCAAGATCGACCGCATCGCCTGCTCCTGGCTGATCCGTCGCTTCATCGACCCGCGCGCGGTGTTCCTGTTTGTTGCCCCGGGCGAAGTCCAGGGTGTGGCAGAGCGGTTCTGCGCGATGCCCTATGACATAGAAGACGTGTTCTGGAGCCACCGGGGGGATCTGTGCACCTTTGATGTGCTTCTGTCCGAATTCGGCCTGTCGACCCCGGCGCTGGACCGGCTGGCCACCATTGTGCGGGGGGCCGATACAGCGCGGCCTGATCTCGCGCCCGAATGTGCGGGGCTTCTGGCGGCATCATTGGGGCTGTCGCGGATGTATTCCGACGATCTCGCACAGCTTGAGGCCGGGATGGCGCTTTACGATGCCTTCTACCGTTGGGCGCGTGACGCAACCGACGAGGCGCACAACTGGCCAACCAAGGCGGGAAAAGCAAAATGAGCGATCACAAGGATTTTCCAACATTGGGCGAGGCCACACGGGTCTGGGCAAGGATTGCAGCCCTGTCCTTTGGCGGGCCTGCGGGACAGATTGCGGTGATGCACCGTATCCTCGTTGAGGAGAAGCGCTGGCTGGGTGACGGGAGGTTCCTGCATGCGCTGAACTTCTGCATGCTGCTGCCCGGCCCCGAGGCGCAGCAACTGGCGACCTATATCGGCTGGCTGATGCATGGGGTGAAGGGGGCCCTGATGGCAGGTCTGCTGTTCATCCTTCCCGGTATCCTCGCGATCATGGGACTCAGCTGGGTCTATGCGATCTGGGGGGATGTCGCCGTTGTTTCTGCGCTGTTCTTCGGGCTGAAGGCCGCAGTGCTTGCCATCGTGCTGCAAGCCGTGGTCAGGGTGGGCAAACGCGCGCTGAAGAACAATGCGATGCGCGGCCTCGCCGCGGCCTCCTTCGTGGCGATCTTTGCGTTTGGCGTGCCGTTTCCGCTGATCGTGGCGGCGGCGGCGCTGATCGGCTGGTCAGGCGCAAAGGCGGGGATTTCTGCGTTTCAGGGCGGGGGCGGGCATGGGTCGGTCGGCAAGGCCCATGTCGACGATTCCGCCACGCTGTTGGGCGCGGAACATGGTGATCTGACCAGCGCGGCGCGCGCAGGCGCCTTCTGGGCGGGGGCGGTTGCCTTGGTCCTGTGGATCGTCCCTGTGGTGGCGCTGCTGCTGTTGGCACCGGACAGCGTGTTCACCGACATTGCCACCTTCTTTTCCAAGTTGGCGGTGCTGACCTTTGGCGGGGCTTATGCGGTGCTGGCCTGGGTCGCACAGGAGGCTGTCGGCACCTATGGCTGGCTGGAACCGGGCGAGATGCTCGATGGTCTTGGCATGGCCGAAACAACGCCGGGGCCGTTGATCATGGTGCTGCAATTCGTGGGGTTCATGGGGGCCTTCCGCGAGGCGGGCTGGGCCATGCCGTTGCTGGCGGGCACATTGGGCGGACTGCTGACCACATGGGTCACCTTTGCCCCCTGCTTTGCGTGGATTTTCCTTGGTGCGCCGTTCATGGAGGGCTTGCGCTCCAACAAGGCCCTGTCGGCCGCCTTGTCGGCTGTGACTGCCGCTGTGGTGGGTGTGATCCTGAACCTGTCGATCTGGTTCGCAATCCATGTGGTCTGGCGCGAGGTTGCGATGGTCGACGCGGGACCGCTGTCGCTGGAACTGCCCGTCATGCGGTCGATTGACTGGATTGCGGCGGCGCTGTCAGCCTTGGCTTTGGGGGCCGTGTTCCGGCTGAAGCTGGGTATGGCAACCGTGCTGGGGGGCGCGGCAGTGTTGGGGCTGGCTCTGCATCTGGCGGGTTGGGTGTGAGCCTCAGGCTTCCCTGACCATTGACGCGGAGGCGGTCGCAGCGTTGCCGGACTGGTCGGCTGTCATGACCAGCCGGTTCCGGGAGGTCAGTCCCCAGCTTTCGCCCGCATCACCTGGCCTGCCGGGAGGTTCCCGGCAGGACCACGCGTGGGGCTTATTGTGCGGCGCCGATGGCGGTCAGGCCTGCGATGGCACAGGTGGTGTCGATGTCGCCCGACGGCGCGCCGCCGACGCCGATGCCGCCGACCAGCGCCTCGCCGATGCGGATCGGCAGGCCGCCTGCCTGAATGACCATCCGCGCGTCCATGTCGCGCAGCCCGTCATTGGCTGGTTTGCTGGCGATGAACTCGGCCAGCCCTGCCGTATCGCGGCCCAGGGCGGCGGAGGTGAAGGCCTTGCCGGTCGCGCTCGCGCCGGTATGCGGGCCGGAGCCGTCGGCCTTCAGCACGACCTTGGTGGCGCCGTCGCGGGCCACGATGGCCACACTGACGGTATGGCCCTCGGCGGCGCAGGCCTGCACGGCGGCGTCGGCGGCCTTCACCGCCAGGTCCAGCGGCAGATAGGGTGCCGTCGGCAGATCTTGTGCGGCGACGGCGAAAGGGGCCAGCAGGGCAGTGGCCAGAACGGGGATACGGATCATCGGGGGTCTCCTGTCATGGGGGGATGACAGGACCCTAGCCGCACCGCGCCGGGCCGGGTATTCGTAGGCCTGACAGGTGGTCTCCGTAGAACTACGGAGCGGTGTTTCCCTCCAGCCAGAGACGGGTCATTTCTGCCTGCGAAGTGGTGCCGAGCTTGGCCCCGATGGCCGCACGGTGGCTTTCCACCGTGCGGGGCGACAGGCCCAGCCCTTCGGCGATCTGGCGGGTGGTGAAACCTGCGGCGATGCGGTCCAGCACTTCAGCCTCGCGCGGGGTCAGGGCCGAAAGCAGCGCCAGTGTCTCGGCCCGTTCGGCACGGCGATCCAGCTGCAGATCAAGGATCGCCTGTGCTTTCTGGATGGCGTCGATCAGATCCTGTTCATCGACCGGCTTCGACAGGAAGTCGATCGCGCCATTGCGAAAGGCGCGGCGGCAGGCCTCGATATCACCATGGCCCGACATCACGATGGTCGGCCAGTCGATGGCCAGATCGGCCAGCCGCTCCTGCAGCTTCAGGCCGGAAATCACCGGCATGCGGATATCGAGGATCAGACAGCCCGGCGACAGCTGCGGCAGGCGGACCAGAAAGGCTTGCGGATCGGCAAAGCCGGTCACCGGGATATCGACGGTCGACAGCAGCAGCGTCAAGGCCTGCCGCACCGCCGCATCATCCTCGACCAGATAGACGGGATGGATCATGGTGCCCTTTCCAGCGGCAGGGTGATGCGGAAGCTTGCACCTTGGGCGCTGTCTTCCAGCACGATCTCGCCCCCGGCGCGTTCGACCAGCCGCTGGCTGAGCGCGAGGCCAAGCCCGGTGCCATCCGCCCGGGTGGTGGTGAAGGGGGTGAAGAGCCGCGCCCGCAGATCCCGCGCGATGCCGGGGCCGTTGTCGCACACCGTCAGCGCGGCGATACCTGCCTGCCCGCGCAGGGTGACATGGATCTGCCCTGCGTTCCTGTCTCTCAGGGCCTCCAGCGCGTTACGCAGGAGGTTGAAGCCGACCTGCTCCATCTCCACCGGATCGGCGCGGACCGTGACCGGATCGGCGGGCAGATCGAAGGTGAGCGTTACGCCCTGCGCCCCGGCCTGCGGTGCGAGCAACGCTGCAACATTGTTCCAGGCATCGCGCAGGTCGAAGGTCTGAACCGGGGCCGCCTGCGGGCGTGACCAGTTGCGGAACCGTTCCAGAATGGCCGAGGCGCGGCGGGCCTGGGTCACGGTGTCGTCCAGCACCGGGGCCAGTCGGCCCCACTCATCGCGCGCAAGCAACCGCCGTCCGGCCTGTGCCTGCGCCAGAATGGCGGTCAGCGGCTGGGTCAGCTCATGCGTCAGGCCGCTGGCCAGCTCTCCCAGCGCATTGACGCGCGCGGCATGGGCCAGCCGCGAGTCGAGCGCACTGAGCCGCGCCTGTTCCAGGGCCTGACCCGCGCGCTGCCGCTGACGCAGAAAGGCCAGTGCGGCCCCGGCCAGAAGCGTGGCGACCAGCACCGTCAGCCCGCTGCGCAGGGGCGGGAAGAGATCGGCCATGGTGATGCTGCGGGCGGTCTCCAGCAGCAGGGGTTGCGAGGCGCTGCCGAGGGTCCTGGTCAGCCCTGCCTGCGCCGCCGTGCCGTGCTGATAAAGCCGCGTCCCATCCGGCAGCGACAGGGCCACATGGATCCCGGACCGGTTCCACAAGGCCCCGGCATCGTCCAGCAGACGGGCCGCGTCGATGAAGATCGTCAGCCCATAGCGCGCGGCTTCGGAATTGGGGCTGCGCTTGACCATGATGTAATGGCCGGTTTGACCCGGATCGGCGAGAAGCGCGATCTCTCCGTCGGAGGCCTGCGCCGCCGCCCGGACCTGTGCTGCAAGTGCCGGGGTCAATGCGGCCCCCACCGAAGCCCCGTCTGACGCCAGCGGCATCAGCGCGATGGCACTGATGCGCGGATAAAAGCGGGTGATCGTCGCCGCCACCTCCAGAAACAGCCGCTGTTCGGGATCGTCACTGGCCACTGCAATCGCGGAAAGCGCTGTCAGATGCGCGTCATGCTGATCGGCGCGCTGCGAGGCAAGGCGATGCAGCACGGCGGTTTCCTGCATCAGTTCGCCGGTCAATGCCCGATGCTGCAAGCTGCCCATGGTTACCAGCAGCAATGCAAGCAGACCGGCCCCCAGAAGGGCCAGCCTTGCAGGGCTTTCCAGAAAGGGAACGGGGCGCGTCATGGTATCAGTCTGGCAGGTTGGGCGTTCTAGGGGAATGGGCTGATGCGGCAGCGGATGGCGCGCAGCTAGGGGGCCGATGCGCGTGTCGTCATCTTCAGCGATCAGTGTCCGCACTCCGCTGACTGGCAAGCACATCCTGAAGGGACGTGAGGCCATCGACTGCAACCCGCAGCTTCCGTAAAGCGCTTTGCGGCGCGCAACGTGGGCGGGATCACCACAGTCCAGAACGTCGCGCATGACGACAGCGACGCCGATGGTATCGTATGGGCGTGATCGTGGCGCCCACGCAGGGGCCGTTGCTCCGGCTACCCCAGCGGCCGCACGCGGGTCACGTAATCGGCCACGAAATCCGAAAACTGCGTCAGCCGCACCGGCAGCCGGTCATAGGGCGGGTAATATAGCGTGAACCAAAGCTCGGGCGGGATCCAGTCGGGCAGGATCTGCTGCACCCGGCCCGAGGACAGGCCCGCCTCCAGCATGAAGCGCGGCAGCAGCACGATGCCTTCGCCGCTTTCGGCCAGACCGGCCATCAGGTCGCCATTGTTGGTGGCGATATGGCCGCCCGCCCGGATGCGCCGCAGGGTGCTGCCCGCGCGCAGCTCCCAGGTTTCGGCCTGTGCATCGCTGTCATGGGCGATACAGGCATGCTGGGCCAGATCATCGGCATGTTGCGGGATGCCCTGCCGTTTGAGGTAATGCGGCGAGGCGGCGAGGATCCGCTCCACCCGGCAGATCTTGCGCCAGATGCTCAGCGTGTCGCGCGGGGGGCGAGAAATGCGGATCGCCAGATCGAAACTGTCATCCACGCTGTCGACAAAGCGGTCGGTCAGCGTCACCGAAAAGGTCACACCGGGATAGAGCACCCGGAACTGCGCCAGAATATCGGGCAGGAAGCGCAGGCCGAAGGTCATCGGCGCGTTCAGCCGGATCAGGCCCGCCGTCTCGCCATGCCGTTCGCGCAGCTCGTCATTGGCCAGCGCCAGATCGCGGACCAGCGGCGTGATCCTGGCCGCATAGGCCGCCCCGGCGGCGGTCAGCGACACGCGCCGGGTGGTCCGCACGAAAAGCTGCACCCCGAGCCGGTCCTCCAGCGCGGCAATCGCCCGCGTCACCGATGGCGGCGTCATCGCCATGGCCCGGGCGGCCCCGACGAAACTGCGCGCGCGTGCCACTGCCAGAAACAGCCGCAGGTCTTCGATCTCGCCCATGGCAGGCCTCCTGCAGAACGGGCAGGCCCGGAGGGGCCTACCGGGGGGCACTGTGATTGTTGCGCAAACTGAAATCAAGAATGGAAAATTATTGCCATTCTGCCGTGGCTGCCTTTCGGCCATGCTGACCGCCAGAGCGCCGCCCTTGCTGCGGCCAGACAAGGAGTGTGTCATGTCCATCCTCATTCACGGCAACATGAGCCGGGGCCGCAGCCAGAAGGGCTGGGCCGAGGCCTTTCACAGCTTTTCCTTCGGGGATTTTCTGGATCCGGCCCGCATGGGCTTTGCCCGGCTGCGGGTGCTGAACGAGGATCGCATCGTGCCGGGAGCCGGGTTTGCGCCGCATGACCATGCCGATATGGATATCCTGACGCTGGTTCTGGCGGGGCGCATCCGCCATGAGGACAGTCTGGGCACAGTCAGTGATCTGGTGCCGGGCATGGTGCAGCTGATGCGGGCGGGCAGCGGCATCACCCATTCCGAGGTGAATGCCTCGGACCGCGAGCCGGCGCATGTGGTGCAGATCTGGCTGATCCCCGACCGGGCCGGGGGGCCGCCCTCCTATCAGACCCTGCACCTGCCGCCGGGCGACGCGCTGATCGCGGCGGGTGATGGCACGGCGCCGCTGCATCTGGGGTCGGACAGCCGCATCCGGCTGGCGCAGCCGCGGGACGGCACGGTCAGCCGGATCGTGGTGGCTCCGGGCCGGGCGGTGTTCGTGCAGATCCTGGACGGCATGGCGCGGATGGAGGGTGAACGGCTTGTCGCGGGCGACGGGCTGCAACTGACCAGCACCCCGCCCGATCTGCACTGGCAGAGCGATGGCCGGATGCTGATTTTCGACATGCCGGCCTGAGCGGTGGCGGCGGGGGCCCAATGTGGCCCCCGATGCGGCCCCGATGCGGCGATGAAACTGCCCGGCGGCCCCAAAACTTTGCCCGCAGCCTATTGAACACCCACAATCATTGCCTTCATAAGGGACGGGCTTCCCCTGTCAGATCCGGCCCGCCGCTGCGCTGTTTGGTCGATCCTGTGTCACACAGCATCTGGCCTGCGGGGCACCCTGTCTTTTGCCCCGCAACGAGGAGCCGCCACCCCCGGATGATCGAGCAGAACCTGATCCTGATCCTCGTCGCGCTGCCGTTTCTGGCCGCGCTGATCTGTGCCACGCTGTCGGTCCATACGCATGATGCGGCGGCCTGGGTGTCGGGCCTGTCGATGGTGGCGGGGCTGGGGATCCTGCTGGGCTTTCACGGGGCCATCACCGAGGGCACGGTGCTGCGCGCCACGCTGCGCTGGATCCCGTCGCTGAACCTGAACCTGACCTTCCGACTGGACGGATTTGCCTGGCTGTTTGTCACGCTGGTGCTGGCCATCGCGGTTCTGGTGGTGATCTATGCCCGTTATTATCTGGCGAAAACCGATCCGGTGCCGCGGTTCTATGCCTTTCTGATGGGCTTTACCGGGGCGATGCTGGGCATGTTGCTGTCGGGCAATCTGCTGATGCTGGTGGTGTTCTGGGAACTGACCTCGATCCTGTCCTTCCTGCTGATCGGCTATTGGCATCAGGGGCAGGCCGCGCGCGATGGCGCGCGCATGGCGCTGATCGTGACGGCAACCGGCGGGCTGTGCCTGCTGCTGGCGATGCTGATGCTGGGGCAGATCACCGGCAGTTACGATCTGGATCGGGTGCTGGCCTCGGGGCCGGTGATCCGCGCGCATCCGCTCTATCCGGTGGTGCTGGCGCTGTTCCTGCTGGGGGCCTTCACCAAATCGGCGCAGTTCCCGTTCCATTTCTGGCTGCCCGGCGCGATGGCCGCCCCGACGCCGGTTTCGGCCTTTCTCCATTCGGCCACCATGGTCAAGGCCGGGGTGTTCCTGCTGGTGCGGTTCTCGCCCGCGCTTGGCGGCACCGAGCTGTGGTTCTTTGCCGTCACCGGCACCGGCATGGCGACGCTGATCCTTGGCGCGGTCATCGCGCTGTTCCGGCATGATCTGAAGGGGCTGCTGGCCTATTCCACCATCAGCCATCTGGGCCTGATCACCGCCTTGGCCGGGATCGGCAGCACCGGGGCCATTCTGGCCGCGATCTTTCATATCGTGAACCATGCGGTGTTCAAGGCCTCGCTGTTCATGGCGGCGGGCATCATCGACCACGAGACCGGCACCCGCGACATGCGCCGACTGAGCGGGCTGATCCGCTTCATGCCGGTGACGGGCACGCTGGCCATCGTCGCCTCGGCGGCCATGGCCGGGGTGCCGCTGATGAACGGGTTCCTGTCGAAGGAGATGTTCTTTGCCGAGGCGGTGGATTGGCACAATGGCACCTGGCTGGACGATGCGCTGCCCTATCTGGCCACCTTTGCCAGCGTCTTTGCCGTGGCCTATTCGGTGCGCTTCATCGCCACGGTGTTCTTCGGCCCGCCCGCCGAGGGCCTGCCCAAACAGCCGCATGAACCCTCGGCCTGGATGCGGCGGCCGGTGGAACTGCTGGTGCTGGTCTGCCTGATCGTCGGCATCCTGCCCGCCGTCACGCTGGGGCCGATCCTGAACATTGCGGCGCGCGCGGTGCTGGGGCCGGATCTGCCCTATTACGACATTGCGATCTGGCATGGCCTGACCCTACCGCTGATCATGAGCCTGGTGGCGCTGGCCGTGGGTCTGCTGCTGTATGCCGTCTTCGCGCGCCGCATTTCCGAAGGGCCGGAAGGCCCGCCGCTGCTGCACCGGATCCGGGCGCAGCGGCTGTTCGAGCGGCTGCTGCTGACCCTGTCGTGGAAGGCGCCGCGCGCGCTCTACCGGCGCATGGGCACCGAACGGCTGCAACCGCAGCTGCGGCTGATGGTGCTGATCGCCATTGCCTGTGCCCTGATCACGCTCTGGGGCGGGCTGCGCCTGGCGGCCACGCCGCTGGCGACCGGGCTGAACCCGGCCTTCGGGCTGATGTGGCTGGTCGGCATCGCCTGCGCCATCGGCGCGGCCTGGCAGGCCAAATATCACCGCTTTGCCGCGCTGGTGCTGCTGGGCGGGGCGGGGCTGGTCACCTGTCTGACCTTCGCGTGGTTTTCGGCCCCCGATCTGGCGGTGACGCAGCTTCTGGTCGAGATCGTGACCACGGCGCTGCTGCTGCTGGGGCTGCGCTGGCTGCCCAAACGCCGCGCCGAAATCGCCGAGGACAAGCTGATGCCCGCCCGGCTGCGCCGCATCCGCGATCTGGTGATTGCGGTGGTGGCGGGCGGCGGCATCGCCGCCATCGCCTATCTGGTGATGACCCGGCCGCTGATCCCCAATGTCGGCGACTGGTTCCTGCGCAATGCCTATTACGAAGGCGGCGGCACCAATGTGGTGAATGTGATCCTGGTCGATTTCCGCGCCTTCGACACCTTTGGCGAGATCACCGTTCTGGCGATTGTCGGGCTCACGGTCTTTGCGCTGCTGCGCCGGTTCCGCCCGGCGGCAGAAAGCGTGGGCCTTCCCGATCCGCAGCAGGAGGCGGCGGATGAGGAGCTGCGTGATTATCTGCTGGTGCCTTCGGTGATCATGCGCTGGATGTTCCCGGCGATGATCGTGATGTCGGCCTATTTCTTTCTGCGCGGGCATGATCTGCCGGGGGGGGGCTTTTCGGCGGGGGTGACGCTGGCGATTGCCTTCCTGCTGCAATATCTGGGCCATGATGTCCGCTGGGCCGAGGCGCGGCTGACCGTGCTGCCGATCCGCTGGATGGGCTTCGGCCTGCTGATCGCCGGCGCGACCGGCGTCGGCGCCTTTGCCTTCGGCTATCCGTTCCTCACTGCCCATGCGCAATATCTGACCCTGCCGCTGATCGGGCAGGTGCCTGCGGCGACGGCGCTCTTGTTCGACGCCGGGGTGTTTGCGCTGGTGGTCGGGGCGACGGTGCTGATGCTGATCGCGATTGCCCACCAGTCGCTGCGCTCGGCCCGCCTGCGCGAACATGAGGCCGAGATGGCCGAAGCGGCGTCCCCGGTCCAGCCCTCTGCAAACACGGAGGTCCGGTGATGGAGCTTGTCCTGTCTGCCGCCATCGGCATCCTCGCCGCCTCGGGGATCTGGCTGTTGCTGCGCCCGCGCACCTTCCAGGTGATCATCGGGCTGTGCCTGCTGTCCTATGCGGTCAATCTCTTCATCTTCTCGATGGGGCGGCTGGCCTTGGGCGCGCCGCCGATCATGCCGCGCGGCGGCTTCATCAACCCTGCCGCCTATGCCGATCCGGTGCCACAGGCGCTGGTGCTGACCGCCATCGTGATCAGCTTTGCCACCACCGCGCTGTTTCTGGTGGTGATGATTGCCTCGCGCGGGGTCACCGGCACCGACCATGTCGATGGACAGGAGCGTGAGGAATGACGGCCGGTCTCGATCATCTCGCCATCGCCCCGGTGCTTGTGCCCTTCTTTGCCGGGGCCCTGATGCTGCTTTATGATGACCGGCGGCGACGGGCCAAGCTGCTGATCAGCCTTGGTGCTGCGCTGCTGCTGCTGGTCATCGCGATCGAGCTGCTGATCCGGGCCAAGGGCAGCGCCCTGTCGGGCGGCAATGACATCGGCTTTTACCTGCTGGGCGACTGGGCGATGCCCTTCGGCATCGTGCTGGTGATCGACCGGCTGTCGGCAATGATGCTGGTGCTGACCGCCCTGCTGGCCATTCCGGCGCTGATCTATGCGGCGGCGGGGTGGCACCGGCAGGGCCAGCATTTCCACTCGTTGTTCCAGTTTCTGCTGATGGGGCTGAACGGGGCCTTTCTGACCGGCGACCTGTTCAATCTGTTCGTGTTCTTCGAGGTGCTGCTGGCAGCCTCTTACGGGCTGCTGCTGCATGGGTCGGGCCAACTGCGGGTGCGGGCCGGGCTGCATTACATCGCGGTGAACCTGACCGCCTCGCTGCTGTTCCTGATCGGGGTCAGCCTGATCTATGGCGTGACCGGCACGCTGAACATGGCGCAGCTGTCGACCATGGTGCCGCTGCTGCCCGACAGCGAACGCCCGCTGTTCCATGCCGGGGCGGCCATCCTTGGTTTGGCCTTCCTGATCAAGGCGGGGATCTGGCCTTTGTCCTTCTGGCTGCCCACCGCTTATATGGCCGGGGCGGCCCCGGTGGCCGCGATGTTCGCCATCATGACCAAGGTCGGGGTCTATGTGATCCTGCGCCTGTCGATGCTGATGTTCGGCGCCGGGGCCGGGGCCTCGGCGGGGTTCGGCGGGCCGGTGCTGATCGCGGGCGGCATGGCCACGGTGGTCTTCGGCTTTCTGGGCGTGCTGTCGGCGCAGGGGCTGGGCCGGATGGCGGCGCATCTGGTGCTGGTCTCTTCGGGCACCGTGCTGGCGGTGACCGGCTTTGCGCTGGCGGGCGGCGGGCCCGAGATGCTGGGCGGCGCGCTGTTCTATCTGGTCGGCTCCACCCTTGCCACCAGTGCGCTGTTCCTGCTGCTGGAACCGATGAGCCGCGAGGAAGGCGGCATCGCCGCCCTGCTGGCCCTGACCGCCGATGCCTATGGTCTGGACGAGCGCGAAGAGGACAGCCAGCCCGAAACCGGCCTTGCCATTCCCGGCACGCTGACGGTGCTGGGCCTGTCCTTCGGCATCTGCATGATCGTGCTGGCTGGGCTGCCGCCGCTGCCGGGCTTCATCGGCAAGGTGGCGATCCTGCAAGGCGTGATGGCCAATCCCGAGGTGCCGCAGGCGCTTGGCTGGCCCTTCGTCGCGCTGCTGCTGGTTTCGGGGCTGGCCACGATGATCGGGCTGGTGCGCATCGGCATCCAGACCTTCTGGGCCTCGGACGGGGTGGTGCCGCGGGTTCTGGCGCTGGAGATCGCGCCGGTGCTGGTGCTGTGCGGCATGATCCTGCTGCTGACGGTCAAGGCTGACGAGACGCTGCGCTACATGCGCATGACAGCGGCGGCGCTCTATCGCCCGGCGATCTATGCCGAAGGCGTGCTGAATGCGCCCCGGGTCGAGGATGCGGCCCGCGCGGCGGCGGCGGCTGCGCAGCAGATGCCCGCCCCCGCCGAACCGCAGGCGGATCCGACGGATGCGGAGGGGCCGCAATGACCCGGCTCGTGCCCCATCCGCTGCTGTCGCTGGTGCTGATGCTGGTGTGGCTGCTGCTCACCCGTCTGTCGCCGGGCAATCTCGTGCTGGGTCTGGCGGTCGGGCTGCTGGCCGGCTGGTCCTTTGCCCGGCTGGAGCCGGAGGGCAAACGCCTGCGCAGCCTGCGGCCCTTGCTGCGGCTGATGGCCATCGTCAGTCAGGATATCCTCCGCTCCAACCTCGCCGTGGCGCGGCTGATCCTGCGCGGCGGCCAGCACGGGCAGCGGCATTCGGCCTTTGTGGAAATTCCGCTGCGACTGACGGATCCCGCGCCGCTGGCATTGCTGGCCATGGTGATCACCGCGACGCCGGGCACCGCCTGGATCGCCTATGACAAGGACAGCGGCATCCTGTTGCTGCATGTGTTCGATATGGTCGAGGGCAGCGACTGGTCGCGGCTGATCCGCGACCGCTATGAGGCTTTGTTGCTGGAGGCATTCGCATGACCGCCGGAACCCTTCTGTGGCTGGCGCTGAGCTATGCGCAGCTGATGCTGGCGCTGGCGGCCTGTCTGGCCGCGTGGCGCACCCTGCGCGGCCCCCGCGCCCAGGACCGGGTGCTGGGGCTGGATGCGCTTTATATCACCGCCATGCTGCTGTTCATCGTCACCGGCATGCGGCTGGGCACGCCGTTCTTTTTCGAGGCGGCGATGGTGATCGGCGTCTTGGGTTTTGTTGCCACCGTGACGCTGGCCAAGTTCCTGATCCGGGGCGAGGTGATCGAATGACGCCGCTGGATACTCTGCCGCTCTGGCTTGCCCTGCCGGTCGCCTTGCTGCTGGTGATCGGCAGCACGCTGACCTTTCTGGGGGCGCTGGGTCTGGTGCAGCTGAAAAGCTTCTATGACCGCATCCATGCGCCGACGCTGGGCACCAGCTGGGGCACGGCGGGCATCCTGCTGGCCTCGATCTGTGCCTATTCCTGGGGGGCGGGCCGCCCGATCCTGCACGAGCTGGTGATCGGGGCCTTCGTGATGATCACCACGCCGGTCACGCTGATGCTGCTGGGCCGCGCCGCGCTGCACCGCGACCGGATCGAAGGGCAAAGCGGCATGCCGGTCTGGCCCCCCGCCCGCTCCTCTGCCACCCCGGAGGCGGCCCCTGATCCGGACAGCAGCCCCGCACCGGCAGCGGCGCAGGACGGCTGACGGGATCCGGGGCTGCGGCGCGCGATGCTCACGCTGCGTGAGGCGCTGCGGCTGCCGCTCATGCCCCGGATCTGGCGCAACCGGGGCGTTTCACGACAAAACCCGCAGGCCAAGCCCGCGTCCTTGCCCGGGCCATCCCTCATTTTCTAAGCTGTGCGGGCGGCACTGGTTTTTCTGACTGCGGCCAGTGGACGCCTCAAACTCCCCCTCGCTGACCCCCAATTTCAGCGAGGGTTTTTTTTGGACTCATCCCCCCGCCTCAGCCAAGCGCACCCTTGCGGCCGATCACCTGTGTCGCCAGCCCATGCGCCGCGGCCAGACAGGCCTCGGGCGACAGCCCGGCGCTGTGGCTGACCAGCCAGCCTGCGTTGAACGCATCGCCCGCACCAGTCGTATCCACCGGGGTGACCGGGGTCAGCGGCACATGGATCTGCTGCCCGCCGATGGCGATCAAGACATCCTGACCGCCATTCTTCACGATGACGGTGCGCCCCTCGGCGGCACCATAGCGGCGGGCACAATCGGCGAGGCTCGCATCGCCGAAATGCGTGGCCTCATCCTCGAAACTCGGCAGGATGATGTCTGACAGGGCAGCGGCCTGGCCGATCACCGCGCGCATCACCGCCGCATCCTCCCACAGGCGCGGGCGGATATTGGGATCGAAAGCCACCTGCACCCCGTTCTGCCGGGCGCGGGCCAGGGCGGCCAGCAGGCGGTCCCGCGCCGCAGGCGATAGGATCGCCAGCGTGATGCCACTGAGATAGGCCATCCCCGCCCAGGACAGGGCAGCGCTCAGCGCCGCCGGATCCTCGGCCAGCCGCCGGGCTGCCGACTGGTCGCGCCAATAGGTGAAGCTGCGCTCGCCCTCGGAGAGCGAAATGGCATAAAGCCCCGGCCCGCGCGCCGGGTCGCGCCGGATGAACCGGGTCTCGACGCCCGCCGCCGCGATGAACCCGGCAATCCGGTCCGAAAACGGATCCTGACCCAGGCAGGTGAGATAGGCCACCTCGGTCTGCGCTCCTGCCAGCTGCCGGACATGCCAGGCGGTGTTGAACGTATCGCCCGCCACATTCATCGCCCAAAGCGGCGGTGCCTGTTCCGACAGTTCCAGCATGGCCTCGCCGATCGCCAGAAAACGCATGGGTCAGATCCTTGTCTGCGCGGCTTCGCGCGCGATGACGGCGGCCATGCCTTCGCTCAGGATCAGCGACAGGCTGTCGCGCAGGGCAGCGCCGAAGGCCCCGCCGGTCAGGGCGGGCGGCAGAATGTCGGGGCAAAGGGCCGCGACCGCCGCGATACTGTCGGCCGCCCCGCGACAGGAGGCGAGGGCTGCGGCCAGCGCCGCGGCTTCGGGATCGTCCACCGGCAGCAGGCGCCCATCCGCCTCTCGGCGCAGCAGATAGGCAAGCCAGGCGGCCAGCGCAAAGGCATAGGGGCGCGAGGCAGTGCCGGTCGCCAGCGCCTCCAGCGCCGGGGCGGTGATGCGCTGCGGCAGTTTCTGGGTGCCATCCATCGCGATCTGCGCCGTGGCATGGGCAATCGCCGGATTGGCAAAGCGCGCCGCCAGGGCATCGGCATAGGCGTCAAGGTCGATGCTCAGGCCGCGCAACGTGGCGGCGGCGGCGGCCAGATGGCTGCGCACCAGAGCGGCATGGGCAGGATCGGCCATCACATCGCGCACGAAAGCCTTGCCCGACAGCTGGCCACTATAGGCCAGCATGGAATGGGCGCCGTTCAGCATACGCAGCTTCATCTGCTCATAGGGGGCCACATCGCGCACGAACAAAGCCCCGCCCAGATCCCAGGCCGGGCGGCCCGCGCAGAAATCATCCTCGATCACCCATTGCGCGAAGGGTTCGGTATCGACGGCGGCCTGATCTTCATAGCCGGTCAGCTCTGCCGCGATGGCCGCCGTGGCAGCGGTGGCGGCGGGGGTGATCCGGTCCACCATGGTGGAGGGAAACCGCGCTTCCGAGGCGATCCAGCCAGCCAGGTCGGCCCCGCCGGTGTCTTGGGCAAATTCGAGCACGGCGGCGCGCAGCTTCTGGCCATTGTGCGCAAGGTTGTCACAGCTCAGCACGGTCAGGGCGGCCAACCCCGCCGTGCGCCGCCCGGCCAGTGCCGCCACGATCAGGCCGATCACCCCGACCGGGGCGGCGGGCTGCGCCAGATCGGCGCGCACGGCGGGGTGGCTGCGGTCCAGCCGCCCGTCGCTGGTGATGCCATAGCCCTTTTCGGTGACGGTCAGGCTGACGATACGGCAACCCGGCGCCTGCATGGCGGCCAGCGCTTGCGCGCCCGCATCCGGCCCGGCCAGCACCTCCGCCAGCGCGCCGATCACCCGCGCCGAAGGGGCGGCCCCCTGGGTCAGCAGCGTATAACGCCCGTCCTGCGGGCGCAGGCTTTCGGCCACGGCGGTGCCGCGCAGCGACACACCGGTCACCCGCCAGTCGCCGCCCTCTGCCGCCAGCGCGGTATCGGTATAGGCGAGCAGATGGGCCCGGGCAAAATTGCCCAGACCCAGATGCACGATGCCCACCCCGTGATCCTCGGGGCGGTAGCCGGGCCAGTCGGCCCGACCGCCCGGAACAGCCTGCGCCGACAGCCGGGTCATGGCGCGGCCTTCACCGCCGGATGCGCCAGCGCGGTCATGATGCCGCGCAGCTCGGCCAGCCCCTTCAGCCGTCCGATGGCCGGATAGCCGGGCTGGGCCTTGCGCTTGAGGTCATCCAGAATGTCCTGCCCGTGATCGGGGCGCATCGGGATCTGCCAATCGGCGCGACCGGCGGCGCGGCGGCGGCTCTCTTCGGCCAGAATGGCCGCGATCATCGCCACCATATCGGTATTGCCCTCCAGATGCGCCGCCTCGTGGAACGATCCGCCAAGCGCGCGGTCTTCCAGCGCCACATTGCGCAGATGTAGGAAATGCACCCGGTCGCCCAGCCGCGTCATCATGCCCGGCAGATCATTGTCGGCGCGCGCGCCCAGGGATCCGGTGCAGAGCGTGATGCCATTGGCCGGAAGATCCACCGCCGCCATCACCGCCTTGTAATCGGCCTCGGTCGACATGATGCGCGGCAGGCCCAGCAGCGGGAAGGGCGGATCATCCGGGTGGCAGCAGAGCCGCATACCTAGTTCCTGCGCCAGCGGCGAAACCTCGGCCAGAAAATCCACCAGATGCGCGCGCAGCCGGGCCGCCGGGATATTGTCGTAATGCGCCAGATGGGTTTTCACATCCTGCATCGACATGCGCTCTGCCGCCCCCGGCAGACCGAAGACCACATTGCCTGCCAGCTCGTCCTTGCGCGCGTCACTCATCGTGGCGAAGCGGGCGCGGGCCTGTTCCAGCACCTCGGGCGCATAGCTGTCGGCAGCACCCCGCCGCTCCAGCAGGAACAGATCGAAGGCGGCAAAGTCGATGGCGTCAAACCGCATGCAGGTGGCGCCATTGGCCAGCCGGTACGCCAGATCGGTGCGCGTCCAGTCGAGGATCGGCATGAAATTGTAGCAGATCACTTCGATCCCCGCCGCGCGCAGATGGCGCATCGAGGTTTTCCAATTGGCGATATGTGCCTTCCAGTCGCCGGTCTGGCGTTTGATGTCTTCCGACACCGGCAGGCTTTCCACCACATCCCAGGTCAGGCCCGATGGCGCGCCATCCGTCATCACCGCCAGCTCGGCCTGCCGCCGCGCGATGTCTTCCGGGCTCCAGACCGTGCCGGTGGGCACATGGTGCAGGGCGGTGACCACGCCCTCCACCCCGGCTTGCAGCATGTCGTCGATGGATACCAGGTCCTTGGGGCCGAACCAGCGCCAGGTCTGTTTCATGGGGATGTCTTTCCGTCTGAAATGCCGCGCTCAGGCGTCGGCAAAGGAGAGTTGAACCTTGACCGACTGCGCGCGGTCCGAAGCGGCCCGAAAGGCGGCCAGCGCCTCGGTCACCGGATAGGTGGCGGTGATCATCGGGCGCGGGTCGATGGCGCCCGATCCGATCAGCGCCACGGCATCAGCGAATTCCCGGTCGAACCGCTGCGATCCGACGAACAGGATTTCCTTGCCCACCATCACGTTCAGCGGCACCGGCGTCGGCCCGGCGACCCCCACCTGCACCAGCGTGCCGTGCGGGCGCAGGCAGCTGACCGCATCGCGGATCGCAGGGGCGGCGGCGGAACATTCGAACACCAGATCCACCCGGCCCTTCACGGCCTGCCACGGGGCCAGCCCTTCGGGGGTGGTGGCGGTGTTGATCGCATGATCGGCCCCCATCCTGCGGGCCACCGCCAGTGTCGCATCCTGAATGTCGGTCACGATGATTTCGGCAGCGCCGCGCTGGCGCGCCACCGCCACACAGAGCGCCCCGATCGGGCCCGCTCCGGTCACCAGCACCGTCTTGCCCGCCAGACTGCCCGCCACGGCCTCGCCCCGGTTGGCGGCGTGCAGGCAGACGGCCAAGGGCTCAGCACAGGCGGCAGCGCCGGGCTCGATGCCCTCGGGCAGCGCAAAACACTGGCCCGCGCCGATCACCATCAGGCTGCGGAACATGCCCTGCTGATGCGGCAGATACATGGCCGAGCCCTTGAACTTCATCGCGGTGCAATGGATCGGCAGGCCCTGCAGACAGAAATCGCAGGTGCCGCAGGGATGCGAGGGGTTCATGGCGACCAACTGGCCCACTGCAACGCCGGTGACCCCCTCACCGAGGGATTCAACCCAGCCTGCGGCCTCATGGCCCAGAATGATCGGTTCGCGCACACGGATGGTGCCGATACCGCCCTCCAGCCAGTAATGCAGGTCAGAGCCGCAGATGCCGCCCGCCGCAACGGCCACCCGCACCTCGCCCGGACCCGGCGCCACAAGCGCGCGGGTCTCCACCTTCAGATCCTCCTGCCCATGCAGGATGACCACCGTGTTTTCAGACCGTTCCGTCATGGCGCCCCTCACGGCATCAGCGTGTTGGGCAGCCAGGTCGCCAGCGGCGCCCAATAGCTGACCATCAGCAGGACAAGGATATTGGTGAGGATATAGGGGATGATTGCCCGGATCACCGGCGACAGCGGCAGCCGCGCGATGTTCGAGGCGACGAAGAGGCAGACCCCCACCGGCGGCGTGGTCAGGCCGATCATCAGGTTCAGCACTGCGAAACAGGCAAAGTGGATCGGGTCGATCCCCACGGCCATGGCCAGCGCCTGCAACGGCACGAACAGGATGATCAGCGCGGCGATCGTTTCCATGAACATGCCGACGAACAGCAGCAGGATGTTGATCAGCAGGATCACCACGAACTTGTTGTCGGTCAGCGACAGCACACCATCGGCCAGCATCTGCGGGATGCGTTCGGCCACCAGGATCCAGCCGAACACATTGGCGGTGCCGACCAGAACCAGAATCCCGGCCGAGCTGACGGCGCTGTCGATGATGATCTTCGGAATGCGCGCCACCGGCAGTTCGCGGTAGATGAACAGGCCGACAAGGGCCGCATAAAGGCAGGCGACAATCGCGGTTTCGGTCGGCGTGGTGATGCCGATCAGCAGCCCGCCCACGATCAGCGCGGTCATCGCGATGGCCCAGATCGCCCCGGTGAAGGACGAGAACAGCTCGCCCATGCCCTGCCAGGCCTCGCGCGGGAAGTTCTTTTTCTTGGCGATGAAATAGGTGGTCACCATCATGGCAAAGCCCATCAGCAGGCCGGGCACGGCACCGGCCAGGAACAGCTTGCCCACCGACAGGCCCGACAGCGAGCCCACGATGATCATCGGCACGCTGGGCGGGATCATAGGCCCGACGGTCGAGGAGGCGGCCGTGACAGCCGCCGAGAAATCGCCGGGATACCCCGCCTTTTTCATGCCGGGGATCATCATGCCGCCGACCGAGGCCACATCGGCCACTGCCGTGCCCGAAATGCCGCCGAACAGCATCGAGGCCGCGATATTGGCCTGCGCCAGCCCGCCGCGCATCCAGCCGACAAGGGCATTGGCAAAGCGGATGATGCGTTCGGTGATGCCGCCCGAATTCATCAGATTGCCCGCAAGGATGAAGCCGGGGATGCAGAGCAGCACGAAGCTGTCCATGCCCGCGTACATTTTCTGCGGGATCACCACGAGCGGGATATCGGCGAACAGCAGATAGGCCATCGACGACAGGCCCAGTGTCACCGCGACCGGCAGGCCGATGGCAAGGCCGAGCACGAAGGTGCCCAGAAGCAGGGTCAGACCCATCAGTTGTCCTCCGCAGTCAGAATGGGGCGGCCATCATGGCGGCCGGTCAGCATCTCGTAGGCGCGCATCAGGGCCCAGAGTGCCAGGGTGACGAACAGGATCAGCATCGTCCCGTGCAGGAAATCCATGCGCCAGCCCAGCGACGGCGCGGTCTGGCGGCTGCCGACCTGCGTATAGTCCCAGGCAGCGGGCAGCAGCAGCAGCGCGAACAGCGCGGTCAGCCCGGCACTGAGCAGACGCAGCAGATAGGGGAGGCGCCCCGGCAGGCTTTCACACAGCAGATCGACATTCACCATGTCGCCGCTGCGCAGGGCGAGGCCCGCGCCAAGCGCGCCGATATAGATCAGGCAGAACCGCGTCAGCTCTTCCGTCCAGACCGGGGCCGTGGGCAGGAAGGTGCGCGAAAAGACCTGGAGCAGCACCGAGGCCGCCAACAGCAGGAATGCCGCGAGGATCAGGAGGCGGCACAGCCCCTCCAGCCCTTTGAATAGATGTGTCATGGAACCCTCCGCGACAGCCCTGCCGGATCCGCCCGGCAGGGCCTGCTGCTGTCAGTTGTTGAAGATCTGCTCGACCATCGGGCGGAGCTCTTCGGCAACCGATCCGATCACCGCATCGCGCGCCTTGGCGGCGAAGGCGGCCTGATCGACCTCGACGAAGGTCACGCCCCGGCCTTCCAGATCGGCGACCAGTGCGGTTTCATCGGCCAGGAACAGCTCGCGCTCATAGGCCTGGGTGCGTTTGGCCGCTTCCAGCAGGGCGGCCTGATCGGCTTCGGACAATTTGCCCCAGCTGCGTTCCGAGATGGTCAGATAGATCCAGGAGCGCACATGCTCGGTCTTGTTGACGACCTTCTGCACCTCGTAGAAACCGCCCGACTTGAACAGGGCCAGCGGGTTTTCCTGCCCCTCGATCGTGCCGTTCTGCAGCGAGGTGAACACTTCCGAAAACGCCATCGGCGTCGGGTTCGCCCCGATGGCCTGCCAGGCCGACACGAAGATCGGCACATTGGGCACACGCAGCTTGAAGCCGTTCAGATCTTCGGGCTTGGTGATCTCGCGGTTGGCCGACAGGTTGCGCGGGCCACGGGCGAAATAGGTCAGCGGGCGGATGCCGGCCTTGTCGACGATCTCGGCCTCGATCTGCTGGCCGATCTCGCCCGAGGCGACCTCATCCATATGCGCCAGCGATTTATAGGCATAGGGCAGCGCCAGCAGGGCGGCGCGCGGCGCCCAGTTCTGCAGGCTTTCGCCGGTGATCGTCATGTCGGCGGTGCCAAGCTGCATGCCGTTGATCACGTCGATTTCCTTGCCCAGCGACTCGTTGGGATAGATTTCCACCGCCACACGGCCTTCGGTCAGCGCCGCAGCCTCTTCGGCGAATTTCAGCGCCGCCTTGTGCCAGATGTTCTCTTCATTCGCGAGATGGCCCAGCTTGAGCGTGACCTCCGCCGCAGCGGCGGCACTGCCCATCAGGGCGACCATCGCGCAGGTTGCGGCAAAATTGGCCAGTTTGTGGAATGTCATCGTGTGCTCCTCCTCCAGGACGATGCGATCGCGGCCGGGGCCGGGATCAAAGAAAATATTCGGGACGTTCCTGCTTGATCAGCGGCAGATCGGTCAGGATGCCTTGCAGGTGCAGCCGCATCGACCTCTCGGCGCGGGCCACATCGCCGGTGGCAATGCCCTCCACCACCTCGCGGTGCTGGTCGATCAGGCGGTCCACCGGGAATTTCATGCTGGACAGAAAGCGCACGCGGTCCATCTGCGCCTTCATCTCGACGACGGTGCGCCAGGCCTTGCCCTTGCCCGCCCCCTCGGCCAGCGTGCGGTGAAAGATCTCGTCGGCTTCCATGAAATCGCGGGCCGAGCCGCCGACCAGATCCTGCTGGCGCACCAGCTGGGCGCGCAGGTCGGCCACAAGAGCGGTATCCGGGGTCTGTGCCAGCAGTTTCACGATATCTGCCTCGACCGCCTCGCGCACGAAGCGGGCATCCATCACATCCGACAGGGAAATCTTGGCGACGAAGGTGCCGCGCTGGGGCCGCACCTCCAGCAGGCCTTCATTGGCCAGGGTGATGAAGGCCTCGCGTACCGGCTGGCGGCTGATGCCATATTGCTGCGCCACCTCGGCCTCCGAGATACGCGTGCCGGGGCTGAGCGCATTGTCGATGATGGCGGCGCGCAGGGCCGCATAGAGCTGATCCACGACGCTGATGCGCTGCGGTTGCAACAAGACCGATGGCGATGCGTGATCTGACATGATGCGACTCCTCCCCCGGCGCATCACTATACCATACTACCATACAAGTCAATGCGAGGCCGCGCGGCCCCGCAGAGATGCGTCCTGAAAGGTCCGGGGAGGCCGTCGGGCCGCCCCTCAGACCGGGCAGGCCAGCCGGGCTGCCATGCCGCGCCGATGCCCCAGCCAGACCAGCCCCAGCCCGGCTGCTGCCAGCAGCCCGCCCGCCACCGGCACCGCCGCATAGCCCAGATCCGCCCCGATCACCGCGCCGCCCAGGGCCGCCCCCAGCGCATTACCCAGGTTGAACGCGCCGATATTGATCGAGGAGGCCAGACCCGGCGCTTCGGCGGCGGCCTGCATCACCCGCATCTGCACCGGCGGCACCAGCGCAAAGGCGGCAGCGCCCCAGACCGTCAGCAGGATCGCGGCGGCCAGCGGGCTGCCCAGCCCCCAGGGCGCCAGCAGCATGAGCCCGGCCAGCGCCGCCATGAAGATCGCGGTGGCCCCGGTCAGCGACCAGTCGGCCAGCCGCCCGCCCAGCCAGTTGCCGATGGTGAAGCCGATCCCGATCAGCACCAACGCCAGCGTGACGAATGCGTCGGAGGCCTCGGTCAGCACCGTCAGGATCGGCGCGATATAGGTGTAGAGCGTGAACATCGCCCCCGCGCCCATGACGGTGGTCAGCATCGCAATCACCACCTCGGGCCGGACCAGCACGCCCAGTTCGCGCCGCACATCGGGCCGCTGGCCGGGGGTGCCCTGCGGCAGCGCCAGCCACAGCGCAGCAATGGCAACCAGACCCAGAGCGGCGGTGCCCGCAAAGGCCTCGCGCCAGCCGATCTGCTGGCCCAGCCAGGTCGCCGCCGGAACCCCGCCGATATTGGCGATGGTCAGCCCCATGAACATGGTGGCCACCGCGCTGGCCTGCCGGTCTTTCGGCACCACGCTGGCCGCGACCACCGCGCCCAGACCGAAAAACGCGCCATGGTTCAGGCTGGTGACCAGCCGCGCGATCAGCAGGGTCCAATAATCCGGTGCCGCCGCCGACATCAGGTTGCCCAGCGTGAAGATGCCCATCAGCGCCATCAGCGCCGTGCGTTTGCCAAAGCGGCTGAACAGCAGGGTCATCACCGGCGCGCCGAGCATGACGCCGATGGCATAGGCGCTGACCAGCAGCCCCGCCGCAGGGATCGAGACATCCACCCCCTCGGCAATCACCGGCAACAGGCCCATGGGGGAAAATTCGGTGGTGCCGATGGCAAAGGCACCGATGGCCAGCGCCAGCAGCGGCCAGGCCGCGCCGCGTGGCGCGGAGGACGGGGTTACAGTCACGGTCATGTCTCCTCAGAGGGTCCAGTCAGGGGCGAGGCCCGGCGGGCTGACGATGCGGCCATCGGGCCGGGCAAGCGCATGGATGGCCGCCATCTCTCCGGCGCTCAGGCTGAAATCGAACACGGCGATGTTTTCGGCCACCCGTGCCGGATGCGCCGTCTTGGTCAGCACAATATGACCCTGTTGCAGCAGCCAGCGCAGCCCGACCTGGGCCGCGCTTTTGCCATGGCGTGCCCCGATCTCCTGCAACAGCGGATCGCGCGGCACCGCCCCGTCGGCCATGCCGTAATAGGCGGTGAGCGCCACACCGCAGGCGCGGGCCGCCGCGATCATCGCCCCCTGATCCAGATAGGGGTGCATCTCGATCTGGTTGGTCAGCAGCGGCGCGGCGCTCTGCGCCACCGCCGCGCGCAATTGCTGGCGGTTCTGGTTGCTGACACCGATGAACCGGGTCTGCCCGGCCGCCTGCACCTGGTTCAGCATCTCGATCTGCGCTGCGACCGGCACGCTGTCACCGGGCCAGTGCAAGAGCAGCAGATCGACCTGATCGACGTGCAGCTTGTCCAGGCTTTCCGCCACCGAGGCGGCAAAGCGCGCGGGGCTGTAGTGGCTGACCCAGACCTTGGTGGTCAGGAACAGATCCGCCCGCGCCGCCCCGGCCCCGGCCAAGGCGCGGCCAAGGGCCGCCTCGTTTTCATAGATCTGGGCGGTGTCGAAATGGCGGAACCCGGCCTCCAGCGCGGCAGGGATCACCTGCGCCACCTCGGTCTCCGTCATGCGGAACACCCCAAAGCCGAGTGCGGGCACACGCGCGCCCTGCACGGTTACATCGTCCATGATCTGTCCTTCTGCCTCGTGGCGGGATCGCGGCCACTGCGGGCCACTGCCCTGTTGTGCTGGCAGAGATACGCAAGGGTGCCGGGCTTGATAATCCCCCGCCTTCCCCTATCATCTGTGAAGCAAATTCACAGACACCCCGCTGCACAGGCAGGCCATATGGACAATCGCGCCGGCGAAATGCAGGTCTTCCTGCGCGTGGTCGAAAGCGGCAGCTTTTCCGAGGCGGCCCGCGTCCTGCGCATGACGCCCTCCACCGTCAGCAAGCTGGTCGCCCGCATCGAGACCCGGCTGGGGGTGCGGTTGCTGGAACGCTCCACCCGCCGCCTGTCGCTGACCGCCGAGGGCCAGATCTATTACGACCGCAGCCAGAGCCTGCTGGCCACGCTGGAAGATATCGAACGGGATCTGTCGCAGGGCGCGGGCAGCATGGGCGGCACGGTGCGGGTCAGCGCCTCGGTCGGCTTCGGCATTCTGGGGGTGGAGCCGCTGCTGCCCGCCTTCTGGGCCTGTTATCCCAATATCGTGGTCGATCTGTCGCTGTCGGACGAGATCGTGGATCTGTATCTCGACCGGACCGATGTGGCCTTTCGCGTCGGCCCGCTGCCTGACTCAGGAATGACGGCGCGCAAGCTGGGGGCCGCGCCGCGCAAGATCGTGGCCGCCCCCGCCTATCTGGCCCGGCACGGCACGCCGCAGACCATCGCGGATCTGGCCGATCATGCCTGCCTCGGCTTCAACTTCCGCCGCGCCGCCCCGGTCTGGCCGCTGCGCGACAGTGGCCGGATCGTCGACCGGCATCTGACCGGCCCGCTGATTGCCAATAACGGCGAGACGGTGCGGCGCATGGCGCTGGCCGGCATGGGGCTGGCCCGGATGGGCGAATTCCACGTGCGCGAGGATCTGCGGCAGGGCGCGTTGGTCGAGGTGCTGACCGAGGCGGTGGCGGGCGACAGCGAGGATGTGCATGCCCTGTATCTGGGCGGCCCGCATCTTCCGCACCGCCTGCGCGCCTTCCTGGATTTCATGTCACCCCGGCTGCGGCTGTTTCTGGCGGGCGGCTGAGCAGCAACCGCTTGCTCCGCGGGCATGCCCCCGTCAGAAAAAGTCTTCGGCCCCCAGCTGTGCCCGCGTCACCCCCATCACGGTCAGCGTCAGCCCCGGCTGATCCTCGAAGCTCAGCCGGACACCGCCGGTGACCGCCGTCTCGGTGGC
Source organism: Gemmobacter fulvus (assembly GCF_018798885.1). NCBI lineage: Bacteria > Pseudomonadati > Pseudomonadota > Alphaproteobacteria > Rhodobacterales > Paracoccaceae > Gemmobacter > Gemmobacter fulvus. Next base: position 97,244 of record NZ_CP076365.1, read on the forward strand.
ATCGCGAAAACGCAGACCGCCGCTCAGGTCGATCCGGTCCTGGCCATTGCGAAAATCGGTGATGACATCGCGGCCAAAACCGGTGCCGAAGACAAACACATCCCGGCCCAGCCCGCCGATCAACCGATCATCGCCCCGGCCGCCGTTCAGCGTGTCATTCCCCGCACCGCCGAACAGCCGGTCCTGCTCTGTGCCGCCCGACAGCGCGTCGCGGTCCGCACCGCCCAGCAGGCGGTCCTTGCCGGAGAGGCCCGAAAGGATGTCCCGTCCGGCCCCGCCCAGCAGCACATCGGACCCGCCCCCCCCGTCCAGCCGGTCGCGGCCCGCGCCGCCGAACAGCGCATCATCGGCACGGCCACCCAGCAGCCGGTCATTGCCCGCGAGGCCAAACAGCACGTCCCGCCCCGCGCCACCGTCGAACCGGTCATGGCCCGCCCCCAGCAGGAATCTGTCACCATGCGCGGTGCCGTTGAACAGCGCGGCCTCACTGCCGACAACCAGGGTCACATCCGAATTGCGTGACCCGAAAACGATATTGCGCACCGTGGGGCCCGCCCCCGGGATCAGTCCGACCAGATCGGCGACGAAATTGCGCACCGCGCTGTTGGCCCGTGCATCAAGCGCCTCGACATCCAGCGTGCCGTCGAAATAGCCATCCACCCCATATTGCAACACGTCGCCGAATTCTTCGCCGGCATCGGCCCCGACCTGCCAGGCCTCGGCCAGATCGCTGGCGGTGCCTCCGGCCTGGATCAGGCCGCCCAGCACCCCGTCCGCCTGCCCGAGGATCGTCACGACTGCATCGCCGACCACTTCGCCCACCGCCGACAGGAAGGCCCCCGCCGTGCTGCCCGCAGCACCCTGCTCCGGCGCATCGCCCAGCACGGCCCAGCCGCCATCGGCATCGTCAAAGCGGAAGGTCGGCGAGGTAAAGGCGAAGCTGTCCGCCTCCGCGTCGATCTGCCAGCCATAGGATTCCGCATGGTCTTCCAACTGCGCCGCCGTGGTCGGAAAATCGTGAAGGTCAAAGTCGATGTCCGGCCCGTCCGGGTCTTCGGCAAAGATCTCGCCCAGCACATCGCTGTCGGCATATCCGTCGACAAGGCTCAGCCCGTCCTCAAGCAGGCGCACGATATTCTCGCCGCGCTGCGCAATCGCCTCCTGCAGCAGGGCATAAACATCTGCGGGCAGGTGTGACGAGATGTCGGGATCGTCGAGCAGTTCCTGCATCGACGACCAGTCGAAGGCGCGCAGCGCCGCAATCGCGTCATTCAGCAGGGTGCGATACTGCCCCACCGTCATTGCGTTGATCTCTGCCTCGGTCAGCAGCGGCACGCCGCCAAAGCCGCCAAGACCATACAGCTGGTCAAAGAACCCCTCTTGCGTATCTGAAGCGCTGTAGGACGCGCCAGTCCTCCGGGCAAATGCCATATCCGGTCTCCTGAATGAATCGGGCACCCTCAAAGGCGGCGTGGCGCCCTGTAAATATCAATTTGCGATAGAGGAATGAGACCAGACCGGCGGGCCTTCTGTCAACTGGCCACACCGGTCATCGGGATCGCTACGCGGGATCCCCCTGCCGGAGGCCCGCCGCATCCAGCCACCAGCAGATCACCTGGCCTTCGGGGCGCAGGCGGTCGTGGTCGGCTGTGGCAGGCGCGCTCAGGCTGCGGTGGCAGGCAAGATTGGCAATCTGCATCGTGCCATAGGTGCTGTGCCCGAGATGGGCCGACATCACCTTGTCGATCAGATAGGGGCTGAGCTCGTCCGGGCGGGCACAGGCGGGATCGGCGATGATCTCGGCCAGACGCTGACGACGGCTGTCCTCCTCGGCCAGGATCCGGTCCACCGCGGCGCGGAAGGCGGTTTCCGTGGCCGCATAGGCCTCGAGCGCGGGCAAGGACCGCAGCGCCGGTTTTTTCAGCTTCAGATGCCCGGCATGATAGAGTGCCAGCAGCACCCGCGCACCGATGGGCGAGGTCAGCGGCACCGAGGTGTCCTGAAACGCCAGTTCCTTCTCGTCGCCCGACAGCCGGAGCACCGCCGGGCGCCCGTCCAGCACGGCCCGACGCAACAGCGTCAGGGCCGGGGTGCGATGGACATTGGGGATCAGGTCGATGACCGACAGGGCCGGTTTCATGAGGGCGCGGATCTCCCATAACATGATGTGGCTCCTTTGATGCACAGACACGGGCGTCGCGCCGATGGCGCGCAAACACGGGCGTCCCGTCCTGATAGCGGCCCGGCAGGGCAGCGTCCATCCCGCCGGGGACCGGGGGGCGACGCTGCCGCATGACCGGCCCTGCCAGCGGCAATCCCCCGGCCCACATTGACGCTTGGACCCAATCTGCCTAGAGAAAGCCTGCTAGAGAAGGCCTGCGCCACGAATCCCGGGATGAAGATGCAGAACGATTGCCCTGTTTCCGCTTTTGTCCCCATGCCCGCCGCGTGCCCTGCCGGGGTATTGGCCGGGTGCGGGACCGCAGGTTCCGTCTCATCCTCCTTCTGGCTCCGCCGCGCTGCGCCTTGCCATCCCGTATCCAAGCCATCCCGTATCCAAGGAACCCGCATATGACCGCGCCGGAACAGACTTATGACGTTGGAATTCTGGGCTGGTGGTATGGCAAGAATTACGGCTCCATCCTGACCTATTACGGGCTGAACCGCGCCATCGAGACGCTGGGGTTCAGGGCGCTCATGGTGCATGAGGCTCTGGGCTACAATGGCTATCGCGTGCTCTGGCCCGATGACATCCTATCGATGGAATTCGCCCGCCGCGCCGGGTATCATTACACCAGTCAGGTGCATTTCTCGGAATTGCCTGCGCTCAATGCCCGGGCGCGCACCTTCATTGTCGGCTCCGACCAGCTGTGGAACCCGGTGATCGGCCGGGTGAATGACGATCTCTTCCTTGATTTCGTCAGCCCCGAAAACCGCCGTGTCGCCTATGCCACCTCGTTCGGCAATCGCGGCACCGCGAAGTTCAAGCCCGATTTCGTGGCCAAACACAGCGCCAACCTGCAGCAGTTCAACGCCATCTCGGTGCGCGAGGGCTATGCCGTCGATACTGCGCGCGATATTTTCGGCGTGGTGGCAACCCAGGTGGTGGACCCGGTGTTCCTGCTGCCCACCAGCGCCTATGACGCACTGGCCGACATGGCGAGTGTCGAGCTGTCGGGCGATTACCTGGCGGTGTTCTTCCTCGATCCCAATCCCGAAAAGCGTGATGTCGCCGTGGCGCTGGCCGAACGGCTGGGCCTGGCGCGGATCGTGGTCATCCCCAATCCCGATGGAGGCCGGCCGCTGGCGGAAGAGCTGTTCGCGGATCCGCGCTTCGAGATCCTTGACGAGGACGCGCCCGAGAACTTCCTGCATGCCTACCGGGCGGCCAGCTATGTGGTGACCGACAGTTTCCACGGCACCGCCTTTGCCACGATCTTCGGCAAGCCCTTCTCGTCGATCTACAACACCCATCGCGGGGTGGACCGTTTCAAGAACCTGCTGAACTGGCTGGGCTTCGGCGAGAGCCGCCGCCTGCTGGAAACCGATACGGCCGAGACGCTCGCCGCCAATCCGAACCTCAGCCTGACGCTGGATTATACCAAGACGAATGCGCGCATCGCCGAGGGGCGCACGCGCTCGCTGGCCTGGCTGCAGGCCGCGCTGACGACAGAGCGGGGCACCACTGCGGCGCTGCCCGCCACCGACGGCGCCCCGCAGAGACCGGGATCCAAGCCCCCTGCCCCCTTCACCGCCGGCAATGCGGCCTGGCAGGTCTCCGCCCGGGGCGCGGGGCAGGATCTGAAGGTTGCGCCCGATGGTGCGGTGCGCGGCAATCAGGTCTGGTGCGATCTGCCGCCGCAGCCCGCGCCCGGCAGCGCCTGCCGGCTGACCCTGGACTGGACCGTGCGCAGCACCGCCCCGGCCCTGAACCTGCATCTGCGCAACCCGCAGACCGGTGCCTTCCATGTCATCGGCAAGGTGGCGGTAGAGGGCCGGGTGAATGTGGTGCGGCGCGATACGGTCGATTTCATCATGCCGCCGGGCGGGTTCAGCCAGTTCATGCTGGGGGCGGTGCATTTCTCCGGCCCGGGCGGCGGCGCCTGGATCACCGGCCTTGCGCTGGACGAGATCAGCCCGGCCGAGATGCAGAAGGCCCCGGCCAAGCCCAAACCGCCCACCCATGCCGAGCTGGCGCGGAAACTGGCGCTGGACGACCATGACCGTTTCGTCAAGGCACATGCCGAGGCCGGCCGGTCGCTCACCAGCGCGCGGGCCCGGATCATGTTCCATGCCCATGCCATCGAGAAGGGCCTGAGCCGTCTGGATTTCCGCGGCGGCTTCGGCAAGATCTCGGTTCCGGCGCTGGCACGCGAGATGGGGGCCTGGCTGCAGGCCGGGCGCGATCCGCAGGATGCCTATTTCCGCACCGCCGCCGCCGTGATGCAGGCCTATTTCGAGCGTCACCGCCAGATTGATGTCGATGTTTCGGCCTTCCGCGCGCTGTTCGCAGCACCCGTGCTGGCGCAGATCGAGGCCGCCGGGACGGCCGAGGGCGGCGTGCTCGCCGCCGCCGCCGACCGCGAGCCGGTGCCGGAGGTGAATGCCGACAACCGCTTCCTCGATGTGGTCTATGGCCGCCGCAGCATCCGCGATTTCACCGCCGATCCGGTGTCGGACGAGGATCTGCGCCGGGCCGTGCAACTGGCCATGCAGGCACCTTCGGTCTGCAACCGTCAGGCCGGGCGGGTGCATGTCTTTTCGGACCCGCTCCGCATCCAGGCCGCCATCGACATTCAGGGCGGTTTCGGCGGCTACAACACCCCGCCGCGCCTGCTGCTGGTCACTGCCGATCTGAACGCCTTCCTCTTTGCCTCGGAACGCAATCAGGCCTTTGTCGATGGCGGGCTGTTCATGATGGGGCTGCTGCTGGGGCTGCAGCATGTGGGTCTGGGCGGCTGCCCGCTCAACACCGCGATGAATACCCAGCGCGAGGCGGCGCTGCGGGAGCTGCTGGACATTCCGGAAAGCGAAGTCTTCATCTCCTTCGTGGCGGCAGGCCATTACGATCCGGCGATCCTGACGCCGCGGTCGCGCCGCGTCGGCGTGGAGCAGGTGATGCGCCACCATGACCAGCCCGCCACCGATGCCGTTCCGGCCTTCCGCCAGGACGAGGCGGTGAAGTGACGCAAGACCGCCAGCCCGCGCCCTTCCACGCGCTGCAACCTGCGATCTGGCCCGAGGTCGGCATCTCCACGGAAACCGCGCCCTATCTGGGGCTGACGGGGCCCTGTGCCACCTCGCTGGACCATGGCGGGGTGATCTTCGCGCCGGGCGGGGCGGTCATGGTGGATGGGTATTTCAACCTGTTCAACCTGAGCAAATGGCGCGACTGCTGTGGTGAGATGCCACTGTCGCTGCAATTGCGCGGGCGCGGGCGGTTCCAGCTGACGGTCTGGCTGGCCAGCCGCGAACGCTCGTGGGAGCGCATCCATTGCGAGCCGGTGAGCATCGAGGGCGATCTTGTGCTGCCGCTTGATCTGTCGGCAGCGACCCTGCCACGCATGCTGCTGTTCTTCGAGCTGGTCGCGCTGAGCGAGGGGGCGCTGGAGGATTTCGCCTGGGGCACGCCGATGCCGCCGCGCCAGACCCCCGATCTGATGCTGTCGGTCACCACCTTCCGGCGCGAAGCCGAGGTGGCCGATACCGTGGCGCGCTTCCGCCGCTTCCGCGCCACCTCGCCCCTGCGCGACCATCTGCGCATGCTGGTGGTGGACAATGGCCAGTCGGTGACGATTGCGCCGGGCGACGGCGTCAGCCTCCTGCCCAATGCCAATCTGGGCGGCGCAGGCGGCTTTTCGCGGGGCCTGCTGGAGGCGCGCGCCACCGGGGCCAGCCATTGCCTGTTCATGGATGACGATGCCTCGGTGCATATGGGGGCCTTCACCCGCACCTGGATGCTGCTGGCCTATGCCACCGATCCGCGCGTGGCGGTGGCGGGGGCGATGATCAATGCCGATTACCGCTGGCAGATCTGGGAAAACGGCGCGGTCTTTGACGGCGGCTGCCGGCCCCTGTTCCATGGCACCGACCTGCGCAACCGGGTTTCGGTCTTCGAGATGGAATTCGACACCACCGGCCCGGCCCCTGCGGGCCATTATGCCGGCTGGTGGTTCTTTGCCTTTCCGGTGGACCGGGCAGAGCACATGCCCTTCCCCTTTTTCGTGCGCGGCGATGATGTCAGCTTCTCGCTGGCCAATGAGTTCCGCTGCGTGACGCTGCCTGGCGTGGCCTCGTTTCAGGAAAGCTTCACCGACAAGGCGGCCCCGCTGACCTGGTATCTCGACCTGCGCAGCCATCTGGCGCATCACCTGAGCCTGCCCGCCAAGCAGATCGGCTGGCGACGGCTGATGCGGATGGTGGCGAGCTTCTATCTGCGCACCGTGCTGCGCTTCCATTACGACAGCCTGTCGGCGGTCAACCTCGCAATGGAAGACGCGCAGCGCGGACCGGCCTTCTTTGCCGAACATGCCGATATGGCGACCCGGCGGCAGGATCTGAAGGCGCTGACCGTGACCGAGGCCTGGCAGACGCTTGACCCGCGCGCGCCGCGGCCCGGGATCCGCCATGGCCGGTTGTCGCGCTGGCAGCGAGCGGTGCTGCTGCTGACGCTGAACGGTCATCTGCTGCCCTTTGCCAACCGCTTCGGCAGCGATCTGGTGATCGAGGCCGCCCATCGCGAGAACCACCGCGAGGTCTATGGCGCGCGGCAGATCACCTATCTGAACGCGCCCCGCACCGCCACCTATACGGTCAGGCGCGACCGCCGCCGCTTCTGGGCGGAAAGCCTGCGCCTGATGAAGAACTGCCTTGCGCTGCGCCGCAATCAGGCCCGGTTGCAGGCCGAATGGCAGGGCAGCTATGCCGACATGACCTCGGAACGCTTCTGGCAGGACAAGCTGGGGATCGCCGACGAAAGGCGTGATGCCGCCCAATGACAGCCGCCCCCTCCGACCCGAAGGAAAGTCAGAACCGCATGTCCTCTGCAGAGAAACAGCTTGTCATCCACATCGGTGATCCGAAAACCGGCACCTCGTCGATCCAGCGGGCCCTGCAGAACGACCTGATCACCAGCCGGAACGGCAAGGTTTCGGGCTTCATCAGCGGCAGGAGCAGCGCCAATGCCGTGACCGTGGCGCGCGGCTTCCACGGCCGTGATCCCGAGCGGGTCCGGGCTGCCATGAAACAGCTGGCACCCTGGATCGCCACGGCCCAGGCAGAGTTTCTGGTCCTGTCTTCGGAGTTCTTCATCGACGCGACACCCGGGGTCCTGAAGCGGGCCTTTCTGCGGCGGCACCCGAGCCTGGCCGCGGATATGCAGGTCATGGCCTACGCCCGCCCGCATGTCGGGCGCACCCTGTCTGCCTATGCCGAACGGGTTAAATGCGGCTATACGCTCAGAAGCTTTTCCGACTGGCTGCCCCATTTCATCGCAGATGGATCGCTGAACTATTCCACCCGGTTCCAGAAATGGCGCGAGGCCTTTGGCGATGGCTTTATCCTGCGACCCTTCCTGCGCGAGGAGTTGCGGAATGGCGATGCGGTCGCCGATTTCTTCAGCATCGTCACCGGAGACCCGGAGGTTGCCGTTGGCAATCTGCCACATGAAAATCAGACGCTGAGCCTGCGGGCGCTGGCGGGGTTGCGTGCCTTCAACCGTTACATGAACGAGGCCGGCATCCAGGGACGGCAGCGTATCCCGCTGTCGCGCAGCATCGCCCGGGCCGTGACGCCGCACCCGCTCGACAGCAAGCCGGAGCTCGATCAGGACAGTCTCACCCTGATCGCCCGGACTTGCGCCGCCGACGCTCAGGCACTGGACGCAGCCTATTTCGGGCGCCCGGTCTTTGCCCCGGCGCTGGAGCAGATGACCACTCGGGCGGCAGGCAAACCGCTCGATCTGGCGCTGGATGCCTATTTCAGCCCGGCAGAACAGGCAGAGATGATGCAGCATGCCAGTGCCGTTCTGGGACTGCTGGGCGCGGACTGGGGCCGTTGGCACGAATACTATGCCAACACGCGCGCACAGCTGAATCTGGGCCTGCCCGTGAACGCCAAAGGCGGAGGCCAGATCCAGGCGCATCTGAGCGATCTGGGGCGGCTGTTCAGCCTGCCTGTCTGAGCGTCGCTCGCGCGGTCAGGCCTGCCCGTGATATTGGCATGCAAATCTTCCTGAAGCGCGCGGCTTCCATGTGATCTTGGTGAACGCACGCTACACCAAGAATGAGCCGGGGCGCAAATCCGGCATAATGTTTCATGCTGCGCTTCCTTCCTGATGCTTGTGTCTGCTTCATAGAGACCACGATGTACAATCAGCTCAAAGCGCAGCACCTCCACGAACGTCAGCGTTGAGAATGGGGCGCAAGCCGAATACCCCATCTGCTAGGGGCGTTGCGCAATTGCAGCCTAGGGCGTGACCTCCCTTTTCCCGCCGGTTTCAGAACACGCGAACGATTTCGGCAGTGCTGATCGCTGAAAAGCGGCTCATCAGTGCGACGCGGATCTGGATTTCGGCGGTTTGGTGGTGGGAGTCTCTTGCGCTGATGCGCTCACCGAAGGCGTTGAGGCACAGCACTATGCCTCGATCCGGCTCTTGCATGGTATCCTGTTCAGTGCTTCCAGAACGCCCCTTGGTCGCCGAAGGATTAGCTGGACGTCAGGTGTGAGAAGTCTATCATCTCATCCGTGCTCAGGAAGGTCTGGCGGCGCAGCACCTCGTCGCGGCTCATCCAATCGCGGAATCTTTCGGCAACCACCCCACGCGGCGGAGCGTTCCTGCGATGCATGGCCGAAAACTCCATCACGGCCAGAAGGCGAAGGGCCAGAAATTTTTCCTTGCGACTGTCCATTGCCATGTCTTGGCGCGCACCCTGTGGCGATGATGGCGCAGGAAGCCAGTCGCAGCCCGGCCCGTCGCCGTCTGTCTCGTTGCTGACAAGATACCTGCGCGCGATCAAAAGACGCACCGCTCCCCCCAGTTTCCTGTGTCCTGCGGCATGGGCCTGCAGCATTTGCGCCACTTGCTGGCGCAGCGCAACGGGCCGCTCCGGCTCTGGCATCGACAGGGTGTCGCGCAGGCGGATCGCGCCACCACTGGCGGTTGCCACAAAAGGCAGCAACCGGGTGGCTAGCGGACGATACCCCGAGGCAAAGCGCCCCGATGCGTCAAACGCCGGGCGCCGCAAGGTCTCGGACCGCAGATCCGCCATCAGGGTCAGATCGCCCTCCTCGTCGCGCACCACCAGTGGAAAGTGCCGCGCAATCTGATAAAGCTCGGTCAGCACGACCGGACAGGCGCGCAGATGGTGCAGGCGATCATCAAAGGCCCGGTCCGGCCAGGAGGCCAATGCGCCATCCGACAGCGGATCGGCCCCGGTCACGCCGGGAAATACCTCGAACCATTTCACGCCGCAGTTCCTTCTGCTGCCGCGATCAGGCGGCCCATCGTGTAAAGCGACATCCGCTGCGCAGCCAGAAAGCGCGCGGTCAGGGGCCAGTGTTCATACGGAATATCTTCGAAGATCAGGGCGTCGTCAGGGAAGGGCAGCACGACGAAAAAGTCGGGCAGATCGTATTTCGCAACGATTTCATCCGGCAGAACAACGGGTTCGATCAGGCCGTGGCGAAAGACGGCGGCCGTCAGGCGCAATCGGGTGTCGGCATCTGCCTGAAAGGCCTCCAGCGCCCCGAGCTTCATTTCCGCCCCCGGCAGCAGATTGCCCTGCGGATCGTGAATGTAAGATCCGGCATCCCCCTCCCGCATCGGGGCGGACTGGTCCACCCCGATCTCCGTGCCGCGTGCTGTGTCCCGAAACCGAAAGGGGAAGGCCTGCAGCAACAGCGGCAGCGCCAGCCGACTTTGCGCCCGAGCGCCCGGAATTTCCGCCTTTGCGTCCAGCCCCCGCAGCACGACAAGCTCCGGGTCGCCATGCAGATCGCGCCGCCAGATCACTGGATAACGTTCGGCAAGTGGCAGCGCTTCGGACAGGCTGATTGGCACAATGCGTTCATAAAGTGCGGGCCGATAAGAAAACGGATCATAAATCCGCAGCGCCGCGCGCGTCGCCGTGTCCCAACTTTCATAGGCCATGTACATGCTTGTAACTCACCTGCAGTTGTGATCCCTGAACCTGTACATTTTGGGAAGATGCATGAAGGTCTCTTCTGTAATTCATAAATCTCGCGGTAGCTATGTGCGAATCTGGGGGCAAAGCATATTCAGTGCCGTGCTTGCACTCAGCCCGTTCCTCTACATGATGCAGGTGACAGAGCGCGTTTATTCCAGCCGGAGCTGGGAAACGCTGGGATTCATCACGGTGCTGACTGTCTTTTTGATGATCGTCTGGGCGGTTCTCGATCATTTTCGTGCCAGTGCCTTGTTTGCCGTCGGGCATAGAATTGACCATGAGTTGCGCGAAGGAGTGTTTGACGCGGTGCATCGCGGCAACAAGCCGGAGGCATTCCGCGCCTATGGCGACATCACAACGGTGCAGCAAGGCTTGACGGGGCCTCTGATCGAGGCGGCGATGGATGCCTCGCTCTCGCCGATCTACATCGTCATCCTGTTCCTGCTGCATCCCGCTTTCGGCTTCATCGCGATCGGCTATATCTTGCTGCTCGCCGTGCTGAGCAGCCGGTCCAAGTCCATCTGGCAGCGGGTCCGCGCGGAATCGCGCGAACATGAGGACCGGGCCTTTTCCTTCGGCCTGGCAACGGCGACACGGCGCGAGACGATCCGCGCGATGAACATCCTGCCGGGCGTGCGGCGCGAATGGTCGGGTCTGGAAAACAAGGCCTCAGGCATCCTGCTCCGGGGGCAGACCACGGCCAACAGGATCGACAGCGTCATCAGCCTGCTGCAACAGGGCCAGATGGTCATCCTGATCGGGGCGGGTGCAGTGCTTTATCTGCTGGATGCGGCCTCGGTGAATGCCGGCATGGCCGCCTTCATCGTGATGATGCGCGGAGTAAACCCTGTGGTCTCGGTGGCGCGCAACTGGTCCATGATCAACGATGTGCGCAGCGCCATACAGCGGCTCGACATCGTGCTGGCCGATGTGCCCGCCGATGCCACGACCCTGCTGCCCGAGATGCAGGGCCAGGTGTCATGCGACAATCTGGTGGTCATGGGAACGGACGGAAAACCCGTGCTGTCCGGCATCCGCTTCGATGTTCCGGCGGGCTCTGTCGTCGGCATTGTCGGGCCTAGCGGGGCGGGCAAATCGACGCTGCTGCGCATGTTGTCGGGCGCGGGGCGTCCGTCATCGGGTAGCGTGAAGATCGACGGTTTTCCCCTGCATCAATGGCCCGAGGCGCAGCGCGGCCCGGACATCGGCTATTTGCCGCAATCGGTGGATCTACTGCCCGGCACTATCATGCAGAATGTCACGCGCTTTGGCCCGGTGACCGACGCGCAGGCTATCGCGGCCTCCGAGGCATTGCGCCTTGCCGGGGCGCTCGACATCGTTCAGGCCCGTGGGCGCGGTCTGGACTTCCGCCTGCAAGAGGACGGGGCGCCGCTGTCGGGCGGGCAACGTCAGCGCATCGGGCTGGCGCGCGCACTCTATGGCCAGCCGAAGGTGCTGGTACTGGACGAACCGAACTCGGCGCTGGATGCGGCAGGCGAAAAGACCCTGCTGGAAAGCATTACTGCCGTCAGCCAGCGGGGGACCACGGTGTTCTTCAGCACCCACAAGGTCAACATGCTGGGGATCTGCGACTACATCCTGGTGATCATGGATGGTTACATGCATTCGTTCAGCACACGGGAAGACATGCTGCGCCGCCTGACCGTGGCCGGAAACCCGCTGCTTTCCAATGGCCGTGCCGATCACCCCAACGGCGAGGCCCGGGTATGAACGTCGTAAACCTGCCAAGCGCCGCCCCAACCAGCCGCCCGTCCGCAGCCACAGGACCGTTGCACCCGCATCCGTCCACCGCACCACAGACTACGATCGAAACCTGCGACCGGCAGTTGCAGCGCTCGCTCCGGGCCTCAGCCATCACGATCCTGCTCTGTTTCGGGTTGGTAGGGGGCTGGCTTGCCGTCGCCCGGCTCGACAGCGCCGTCGTCACCAGTGGCGTTCTGGAAAATGCCAATACCACCCGACAGATACAGCATCTTGAGGGTGGAATCGTGCGCGAGATTTTTGTGCGCAGCGGTGATCAGGTGAAAGCGGGCGATCTACTGCTGAGGCTTGATCCAACGGAAAGCGCCGCCACCGCAGAGCTGTTCGATACACAGATCCTCGGCAGCCGGGCCCGGCAGGAACGGCTGGAGGCCGAACTGCGCATGGCGGATACGCTGACATTCAGCCCCGCCCTCGTCGCGCAGCTTGCGGCTGATCCAGCGATCGCCCGCGTTGCAGAAAACGAAATCCAGCGATTCGACATCCAGCGCAGTGAACTGCTTCAGGCGCGTAACCTGCTGCAGACCAATATCGCGCAGGCCGAAGAAGAGATCCGTGCCAACACCGTGCGCCGCAGCATCGCTGAACGTGAGACAGTGCTTGTGAAAGCCGATCTTGCCGATCAGAAAAGCCTGCTAGAACGGGGGCTGACCAGTCAGACGCGTGTGACCCAACTGGAACAGGCCAGCCTGACGCTGGAAGAAAAGATCGCTCAGGCGGATATCGAAATTGCCCGCATCCGGCAGTCGATCATCGGGTTCCGTCTGCAGATGACCCAGCTGGAACAGGAATATCGCAGCCGTGCCGCCGAGAATCTAGAACAGGTTTCCACCGAGATTCGCTCGCTGGAACGCGATGCCATCATCGCGACGGATTCGCTGAACCGGGTCGAAATCCGTTCACCGGTCGATGGCACGGTGCAGGAAAGTATTCTGGGCACCATTGGGGCAATTGTGCGCGGCGGCGACACGATCATGAAAATCGCCCCGGCCGAGGCAGATTACATCATCGTCACGCGCGTTTCGCCCAATGATATTGACGGTCTGCTGCCGGGATCGGACGCGCTCATTACCTTTCCTGCCTTCCAGCTGCTGAGCCTGCCCCCCGCCGAGGGCGAGTTGCTGACCCTGTCGCGCGACCGCGTTGTCGATCCTGTCACCCGTACCGATTATTACGAGGCGCGGGTCCGGCTGGACGAGGCCACCTTGCCGGATGAACCGCGCGAACGGCTTGTCGCCGGGATGTCAGCGACGACCATCCTGCCGACAGGCAAGCGCACCGCGCTCAACTATCTGGTCGGCCCTATGCTGCGCCGGTTCCAGTCCGCGATGCGTGAGGAATGAACCTGTCCGACCTGCCCACAGAACTCCCCGAGAGAACATGATGTATGAAAAGCTGGAACTCTCACCCCAGGTCTTCTGACGCTGCGCTATGCTAAGCCCGCAGCGGACGAGGCAAATGCGGTGGTCCGGGCGATTGGGCATCTCGCTGCGCAGCACCAACAGCTCAGGGTCGCCATGATCGTCCGCTCGCCTTCGGTCAGGTGCGAGTTTTCCGAAAGGCAAACCGGCACGATGCGCTCGTGGAGGGCAGGACGGTAGGCGAATGGGTCATAAATCCGCAATGCAGCGCCCGTCGCCTCCTCCCAGCGATCAAATGTGCTGTACATGCTTGTTTCCGGCTTCCAACTGTGGTCCCTGACCCCGAATTGACTCAGGAACGCTTATGATGACGGTTTCCCCTGTATTCCAGAACGCCCGCGGCAGCTATGTGCGGATCTGCGTGCACAGCATCTTCATTGCCTTGCTGGCGCTGAGCCCGTTCCTTTACCTGATACAGGTGACCCAGCGTGTCTATACCAGCCACAACTGGGAGACGCTGGGATTCATCACCGCCCCGATCGGTTTTCTGATGCTGGTCTTGGGGATAACCGCGAGAGCGGTGCCAGAGGGCCAAACCCATGTATGAAACAGTAAAACTGCAGCCGGGTCTCCTGACACTGACCTTCGTCGCCCCGGCCGAGGGAAGTGCCGATGCGCTGATCCGCCCAGTGGTGATGCCAGCCTCGCGTCAGGCGCTCAGCCTGATGTTCGAGGCGGGAAATGTCGCCGGGGCGCTGACCTCGCCAGGCGAATTCTGCGTGATCCGCTGCGGTCGCCCTGCAGTGCTGGGCATCGAGATCAGCGCGCGTCAGACCGGAGCAATGCCGCGCGGCGGGATCGAACTGAACTACCTGTCGCGCCGCGGCCCCGACCCGGCACCGGACGAAACCACCGGGGCAGATTACATCCTGCATCTCGCAGGCCATGGCGATCGCCCGGCAAGCTTCGGCAGCTGGACCGGCGGCGACACACCCGACCAGGCCATCGCTGGGCTGATGATCCGGGCACGCACCGGTCGACCGCGCATCGTCGCTCAGGATCCCGCTACCGGGCAGATCGCCCAACCCGGCGATTTTCTGGGCAGCCGGGGCGGCTTCAGGCCGTTTTCCGAGTTGCAGCTGTGGATCGACGAACCTGACGGGCGCTACCGGTTGGGCGTCGAGGCCGAATTCGCCGAAGCCGGGCGGGTGAGCGCCTCGGGCACGATGGTCAGCCTGCACGGCATGAGCACCGGCGACAGGCTACTGCGTCTGAGGATGGTGCTAGAGCAGATGTCGGCTGACAGCGAAAAGCGCGCAACCGCACGTCGCAACGACCGCATCCGAATCTTCCGCAAAGGTTGAACTCTTGCAGGCCGAAACAGGAGAGGCTGATGACCTCCCGATCCTCGACTACATCTTTGAACTCGGCTCAACTATTCAGCGCAAGCATATAATTTTTGCTTCTTTGAAAGAAAAGAGCCTCTTAGAGCAACTCAGGCCTTCTTGATCTTGTTACCAACGGCTGCTAGCAAGAGAATATTGTTTGTGAATCCTCTTCACAGTGTTTTTGGCTGAGTTCAGTCATCCAGGACGAGTATTCCAACGCAATCATTTGTGGAGATAACGCCCATGTCCTCATCCGAATACAGTTCACTTGAAGACGTCGGGGAAGGCCTCGACGATCTTGGGTTGAATGAAGCGCAGATCAACAGCATCCTCAGCAAGCTGCCGGATGACGAAGATCTCACTGTCTCAATCGTAGGCCCAGGCGAAGAGCCGGATCCAGATGCCGACCTTATCGTGCGGCAGACCGGCAGTGGCATGGTCGTGATTCGCGTCCCGGGATACCAAGACAAAACTGTGATTGGGTCGTCGGAAGGCGACAGCATCGTCGGTGGTGGCGGTGAAGACACCCTGATCGGAGGCGAAGGCAAGGATCTGATTGCAGGCGGCGAGGGTGATGACACTGCCTTGGGCGGTGGTGGCAACGACAAGCTTGCAGGCGGTCAAGGCAACGACAAGCTTGCAGGCGGTGATGGCAAAGACACTCTCATAGGCGGTGATGGCAAAGACACTCTCATGGGCGGTCAAGGCGATGACATGCTCTATGGCGGGGTTGGCAGCGACATGCTCTATGGCGGTAGCGGTAGCGACACGCTCTATGGCGGTAGCGGTAGCGACACGTTGAATGGCGGTAGTGGCCATGACACGCTCTTCGGCGACGGCGGCAACGACAAGCTTGCAGGCGATGAGGGTGACGATACGCTTGGTGGCGGTGATGGCAACGACAAGCTTGCAGGCGGTGATGGCAACGACAAGCTTGCAGGCGGTGATGGCAAAGACAAGCTTGCAGGCGGTGATGGCAAAGACACTCTCATGGGCGGTCAAGGCGATGACATGCTCTATGGCGGGGTTGGCAGCGACATGCTCTATGGCGGTAGCGGTAGCGACACGCTCAATGGCGGTAGCGGTAGCGATACGTTGAATGGCGGTAGTGGCCATGACACGCTCTTCGGCGACGGCGGCAACGACAAGCTTGCAGGCAATGAGGGTGACGATACGCTTGATGGCGGTGGGGGCAAAGACACTCTCATGGGCGGTCAAGGCGATGACATGCTCTATGGCGGCGCTGGCAGCGACACGCTCAACGGCGGCGACGGCAGCGACTTGCTCTATGGCCGCAGCGGCAACGACACGTTCAGTGCAGGAGCAGGCGATACCGTTTATGGGGGCGCGGACGATGATACTGTCACGCTCAATGCCAACTTCGACGATGTCAGCATCCAGACGGTCGGCGCAAAGACGCTTATCACCTTCTCGGATGGTAGCTTCGTCACGGTGTCCGGCGTTGAACATCTCAACTTCAACGACGACAAAGACATCGATCTGTGAACCTGATCTTTCAGCCGCCCGAGATATTCGGGCGGCTGTTCTCTGAGCGCCGACCTGACGCCGCATGAGCAAGACGTCTGGACAACTGAGTCCTTTCCAAACCGTAGATCGGCTGGTGGCCCTTCAGACAGCGCTGCACGATTCTGCAGCGTCTTCGGCTTTTATCGAGAGGGCCATGCTTCTGCAAAGCCTCGGCTATGTCGGACTGGCGCGGATCGATGCGCGCCATGCCCACCGGCTTGATCCATCGAGCCCTGATGCTATGGTGCTGTTTTGCAGTCTGGGCGCAGCGCGAGATGACCCCTCGGACACCCATGATATCGCGACAGCTCTACTGAACAGCCCCTTCGCCAGCTCAGCAGAGCGGCGACTGGCGCTGGTCGCGCTTGACCCCAAGCGAATGCCACTGCTGCTGCACCAAAACTTGGCCCTGAACGTGCGGCTGACTCTGCTGCAGCGGCAGGGTGACAGCATTGCGCTGGAAGGCATCGGACCGGACGACCGGGTCGAGGCACTGGGTCAAGCTGGCCGCCACGGGATCGTTGCACTGGATTGCCATGTCGCACGCCCTGCCACCGGATCACGTCACCTGACCGTTCTGTCCGACGGCGGCACCGCGCAGCTGATCAACATCGACGCTCCGGCGTCACCGCAGCCACTGCCCGCCCCCAAGGGCCGTGCTCGTGCACGACTATGGATAGTCATACCTCTGAAGGATGGCGGCACGATACTGGCGCGTTGCCTACAGTCGGTTCTGGACAATCTTCACCGACTGCGCGGTGCGCGGCTCATACTGGTCGACGACGGATCTGAGCTGCCCGAGACACAACGGCTTCTGGCCGATTGCGCCCAACACCCGGGCGTCAGTGTAACCCGGACACCGGAAACCCTTGGCTTTACCGGCGCAGTCAATCATGGACTGCGACAGATTGGCTCTGGCCCGGTCCTGTTGCTGAATTCCGATACTTGGTTGCCGCGGCAAACCCTGCCCCGCCTGCTGGCCCATCTGCGTGCGCCCGAAGTGGGAACCGTCACGCCGCTATCAAACAATGCTGGTTCGGTCTGCCTATTGGGACCAGGGAAAGCCGCGCTCATGCCGGATCCAGCGATCTGCGATCGTCTTGCCGCGGCGGCTTCCCGGCACAACCGCGGCCTCACCATCGATCTGCCCAGCGGTAACGGCTTTGCCATGCTGATCTCCGAGCCTTGTCTGCGCGCCATCGGTCCACTGTCGGGCCTTTATGACAGCGGATATTACGAAGAGGTCGATTTCTGCCTGCGCGCCACTTTGCGCGGCTGGCGGCATGTTGCGGCGACGGATTGCTTCGTCGGCCATGCCGGTTCGGTTACTTATGGTGGCGAAAAGCACCGGCTGGCTACCGCGAACTACCGTCGGCTGGTGCAGCGTTTTCCCGAGTATCCGGCGCTTTACAAACGCTTCGCGGCACTCGATCCGCTGGCCGCGCCAAGGGCACGGTTGCTGACAGCCACTGCTGCAGATTGGACGCCCGAGGCCCGGACGGACACGCCCCCACATCCCGGCAACGGGCGGATGACCCTCCCCCTCCCCCCCCAAGGGCCACTGGTCCTACCTTTGCAGGGCGAGGTGCCGAGCACACTGCGACGCCACCGATTCCGCTTGCTGCGGCTCGCGCCGACCAAGGTACTCCATGCCTGCGGGCTGAGGCTGGAGCCGGGGCATGACCTCATAGCAGAATACGATGCGGCGACGGGACTACTTCTGATTCGCCTCGGCCCGACGGGAAAACCACTGGCCGATTTTGCCTGCACCGGCGCCTCGGCCTCTGATTTAGCGGATCTCGAGACGACGCTTCTCGAAATCCTGGCCAGAAGAGCCGAAGCAGGAGGGAAACATGCCGTTCCTGTCTGACCTTACCTTTACCGAACCCGGCCTGTTGCGGGGCCATGTCCTACTGGACAGCCAACCGGACCGGCAATGGCATGTCGGGCTCTTCGTGAATGGTCGGCTACTGGGCGCCACACCGGCCGATCTGCCCGTCGATCTGGACTGCAACCCCGGCTGGATCGGTGAGCACGGTTTTCGCTTCAGCCTCAATCCAAGGGCACTACAAGATGTAGATGTGCTGCGGGTCGAAGTACTCAACGCGGGTCACATCATTTTCGAACACGAATTCCTGAACCTACGCAAAACCACCAGCCCGGTCATTCGGGGGCCGGGATCTTTGCGTCACGCGCGCGGACTAATGCTCAGCGGAACGGTTGAGAACGGCGTCACCGACCTGCCCTCCTACGAGATCCTCGCCATGGAGGGCGACCGGATCGTCGGGCGCTGCCGGGTCAACCGCTGGGAGCACATCGGCAACCCGCAAGATCCACTGGGCCGTGCCGCCGCGTTCGACCTACATCTTGATTCCGATCTGGCCGACGGGCAGATGCATCGGCTGCATGTTGAAACCTCGACTGGTATCGTGCTGGAGGGCAGCCCGGTCGATGTGATCGCCTGGCCGAACCGTCTGCGTGCGGGGCTGATCGCCGCCGCTTCTGGCAACACACCTGCCCATGCCCGCCGGGCCGAGGCCATGCTCGACCGACTTCTGGGGCTGGGTATGCCGCTATCGGCCTATACCGCCCTTTATCCCGAGCTGGCTGCCCCCCCTCGCCCGCCAGCGGCGGATGGCCGGATCGGCGAGGACGGCACTTGGTTCCGTCTGGGTGGCACCGGCTGGGTTCTATGCTGCCATACGGCGGTGCACCCCCTACCCAGCTTCGCCGCACGACTGGCCGACGCCCTACCAACAATGCACGGGGCCAAGGCGGTGTTTTGCGATCTGGCGCTGCGACAAACGGATGGTATGCTCTGGCCGCTGCTGATGCCCGCATTCGACACCGAGCGGTTGCTGGAACAAGGTCATGCTGCACTGTGCTTCGCCCTACCTGAAGCTGCCCTGTCTAAAACAGTGCTGCCCGAAGTGGAGCCGCCCTCGCTAGTGGCGCTGCTGCTGGATCATCTGGCACCTAGAGGCGGCATGCCGGACATGACTGGCTTGTGGCACCTGCCTCATCCTGGCGGATGGGCCGAAGAGGCGGCGTTGGCAACGACCTGCGTGTCGCGCACCCAAGCGCTGAATACAGCACTGCGCCAGCCCGGGCGCCTGCCTGCTGACAGCAGGATCATCACAACCCCGCCGCGCGCAGGCGCGTTGTTTCCCACACTGCATCTTCACCGGCCAGTGGAAGACCGCGCCGTCAGCGTGATCGTACCGACCCGCAACCAAGGGCCAATGCTGAAAGCCGCTGTCACCGGCCTGATCGCCGCTAATCCGGGATTCGATCTGGACGTGATCGTGGTCGATAATGGCTCGAACGAAGCCGAGAGCCTTGAGGTGTTGAACGAGCTCGAGGATGGCGGCGCGCGCATCCTCGAATTCGGCGAGGGGTTCAACTTTTCGCTGATCAACAATCTGGCCTGCGACCATGCCCGCCATGCGCAGCTTTGCTTCATGAACAACGACGTAGCCTTTCCTTGGCCCGGAGTTCTGGACGAGTTGTGCAGTCGGCTGGCCGACCCCGGTGTCGGGGCGACGGGACCGCTGATGCTGCGCGCCTCCGACATCATCCAGCATGGCGGCGTAGTTCTGGGTCCCTGGCACGGCGCCGTCCATGCCTTCGAGGACAGGATGCTGGGGGATCCAGGCTATGGCGAGCTGCTTTGCGCCGCATCGGAACCTGCGGCGGTGACCGGCGCCTTCCTGCTGACGCGGCGGGCACTGTTCGAGGGGCTTGGTGGATTTGACACCACGCGCTTCTCGGTGAATTTCAATGATGTTGATTACTGCCTGCGGCTGCGGCAGGCCGGCTACAGGATCGTGCTATCGCCGCATGCACGAATCCGCCACTTCGAATCTGTCAGCCGCGGGCGCGAGAAGGGTAACCCAGCTGGGCTGCGCCTGCAGCGCGAACTGGCGTGCCTGCGCGATATCTGGCGCGAGACGGTGCTGAACGACCCGCAATATCACCCGCTGTTCGCCCCAGATGCCTTGCCCTATCGTGCACTGTCTCTGGAGCACCGCGACCCCGCGCCGCGCCGCGCCTGGTGCTGGCAGCCCGCTAAGCTGCCCCACTGGGCTTAATCTTTTTTACACTCTCTCCCCACAGGCCAGCCGATGTCCATACCACGCACCCTCTACAACCTCGGCTCCGGCCCCCGGCGTCTCTTCGACCTGCTGCCCGATGCTCCGGCCTTCGCAGGCTGGCAGGAGGTGCGGGTAGATGTCGACGCCGCCTGCAGGCCCGACATCCATGCCGATCTAACCGATCTGCAGCAGGTCATCCCCGACGGGACGGCCGGGATAATCTATTGCTCGCATGTGATTGAACATTTCTTCGACCACGACGTGCCGAAGGTTCTGGCCGAATGCGCGCGTATCCTGCACCCCGACGGGGCGGCGGTGCTACGGCTGCCCGATCTGGCGGCGGTGGTACGGGCCTTCGACGAAGGCGATATTGAGCGCCCCCTCTACCATTCGCCCTCCGGACCGATCGCGGCGCTGGATGTGATCTATGGCCACCGCAGGTCAATCGAAGATGGTAACCCCTTCATGGCACATCGCACCGGATTCACCGAGGCTTCGTTGGCACGGCGGATGCTCGCGGCGGGCTTCGAAGAGGTACAGACCGTCCCCGGCCCCTCGGTCGAATTCTGTGCGGTGGCAACCCGGCGCCCGACGGCCTTTCAGGCCCAGATCGATGCGCTGCTGTCCTTCGTCAACCCCTGACCCAGCGCGACCCCATGGCCGGTTTCGCTTAACATCCCCGATAAAGGTCTCTACGCTGCACTTGCATTGTGCCCGCGACCTGATCCCTTCCTGTCTTTTCTCTTGCCTTTAGTGATATATCCCAGATCATGAATACTCCGCTTTCCGAGAGGTTCTGTCGCAAACTTTTGGGATCTTTCGTTTGTTGGCTGATTTTGCGACATGGTTCTCAAACAAGCAAGCAACAGGGTGTATCGGATGTCGGTTGATTTCAAGGGAGCCCATTATCCTAAAAGCGTAATCCTGTACGCTGTTTATTTCTATGTGCGATATGGAGTTTCCTATCGCGACCTGGAAGAAATCATGGAGGAGCGTGGGGCTGAAGTTGACCATGCAACCTTGAACCGTTGGGTGGTTAAGTTTGGGTCGCTGATGGCGGCACAAGCGCAGTCCCGCAAGAAGCCAACCGCCAAATCTTGGCGCATGGACGAAACCTACATCAAGGTTAAAGGCAAATGGACCTACTATTACCGGGCGGTCGACAACACGGGAAAAACTCTTGATTTCATGCTATCTGAGCGTCGCGACAAGGCGGCAGCCCGTCGATTTTTTAAGGGTGCGATTGGCACGAACGGCGTGCCCGACCGTGTCGTCATCGACAAGAGTGGCGCCAATCTGGCGGGTCTGCAAAGCGTCAATGTGATCCTGAAGTTCACGGGCTCAGGCAACACGATCAAGATCCTGCAGGTCAAATACCTCAACAACATCATCGAACAAGATCATCGCTTCGTGAAGCGGATCACGGGCCCCATGCTCGGCTTCAAGGCCTTCCATTCTGCCGAGGCGACCTTGGCTGGGATCGAGACCGCGCACATGATCCGAAAGGGGCAGATCTATGCCAACGGCCTTACCGCGTTTCAGCAGTTTGCGGAGCTCGCAGCATAATTATGTCCGGGCGATGCCCGCACTCAAACTCCAACAAACTTTGCGACAGAACCCCGCAATCGGCCCGCCGATCACACAGGCCGCGATTAGCCCGACAGTATTGGCCGCGACCCCCAGTTCCAGCGCATTCGTGATCCCCAGCTTTTCGGCGAATATCGGTGCCCAGGCCAGCGTGGTGCCAACGCCGCCGGTCAGCGAAACCGAGCCGACCATCAGCCCGGCCTTCGGCTCCATTCCAAAGAGCCTCGCCAGCCCCTTCCCCGCGAAGTTCTGCAAAAGGATGAAGCTGGTCGCAAGGATCAACAGGATCACCAACGGCCTGCCCCCCGCAAGCAGCGTGCGGATATCGGATTTCAGCCCGATACCGGCAAAGAACACCAGCAGCAGGAAATCACGGATCCCCACCTCGAATGAGACCTTCAGATCGAACAGCGCCCAGAGGAGCCCCGTTACCGCGATACAGAGAAAGCCGCCCGCCACCGGCTCGGGGATCGAATAGCGGCGCAGAAGATCAATGTTCAGGGTCAGGATCTTGCCCGCGATCAGCAAGACCACGGCAAGATTGAAGGAATGGAAGGGATGAACCGTAAAGAAGGTCACGCGGCGGCGCCTGTCAGAATGCTGTCAACTGATGTTGATTCCGCTTTGCCCCGGATCCGCCTTCCGGTCAAGGGCGGGGCCCCGCGCCTGCCTCAGGCGGTGGTGTGAAATCCGTTATCGGCATAGACCACCGATCCGCTCATGGGACTTGCGGCCTCGGTTGCCAGAAAGGCCGCCAGCGTACCGATCTCTTCGATGCTTACCAGTTTTCCCGCAGGCGTACGGGCGCGAATCTTATCCATCAGCGCATCGAACCGGTCGATCCCCGAGGCGGCGCGGGTCTTGACCGGACCGGTTGAAAGCGAAAAGGCACGAATCCCTTCGCCCGCCAGATCGGCCGCCGCATAGCGGACCGAAGCCTCCAGCGCGGCCTTTACCGGACCCATGAGGTTGTAATTCTCGACCACCCGATCCGCGCCGTAAAAGCTGACCGTGATCAGCGAACCACCCGCCTGCATCAAAGGCCGCGCCAGCCGCGCCATGCGCAGGAAGGAGTGGCAAGAGATATCCATCGCCGTCGCAAAACCTTCGGCCGAAGCGTTGACAACGCTGGTGTGCAGATCCTCGCGCGGGGCGAAGGCGATGGCATGAAGCAGAAAATCAAGCCGCCCCCATTCAGCGGTAATGCGGTCAAACACGGCTTCCAACTGGCCGGGTTCACGCACATCGCAAGGAAGGAACAGCGGCGCACCCACTTCCTGCGCCACGGGTTCGACCCATGGCCGGGCCTTTTCATTAAGAAAGGTCAGCGCCAGCTCTGCCCCCGCCGCGCGAAAGGCCCTGGCGCAACCGGCGGCGATGCTGGCCTCATTCGCCACGCCAACCACGAGGCCGCGTTTGCCTTTCAGATCAATCATGTCGCTGCCTCTTCGCTGACGGCCTCCTGGGCGATGATGCTTTCCTCATCGGTCGGAATGACAAGAAGCTGCACCCGGCTGGCGGCGGTGCTGATCCTGCGCGACCCTGCTTCATTGGCATCGGGGTCAAGCTCTGCCCCAAGCCAGGCCAGCCGCGCGGCGACACGGGCGCGGATACCGGGCTGATGCTCGCCGATTCCTGCCGTGAAGACCAGCGCATCGATCCCGCCCATGCTGGTCGCCAACCGTGCCACCTCGCCCGCGATGCGCAGGCAAAAGAGGTCGATCGCCTCGGCAGCCTCTGGGCGCGTGCTGGCCATCAGCTCGCGGCTGTCAGCCTCGAAACCCGACACGCCCAGAAGGCCGCTTTCACGATAGAGCATGGTCTCGACCTGTTTCAGGCTTTGCCCCATTTCGCCCATCAGATGCAGGATCACGCCGGGGTCCAGCGCACCCGAACGCGTCGCCATCGGGATGCCGTCCAGCGTCGAAAACCCCATCGAGCTGTCGATGCTCTTGCCGCCCCGGATCGCACAAAGGCTTGCGCCGCTGCCCAGATGTGCGGCGACCACCTTTGCATCGGTGGCCAGATCGCCCAGTTGCCCGGCGATATAGCGGTAGGAGAGACCATGAAAGCCATAGCGCTTGATCCCCTGATCATAAAGCGCGCGCGGCAGGGCAAAGCGGCGGATCAGGGGCGGGTTGGTGGCATGAAACGCCGTGTCGAAAGAGGCTGTCTGTGGCACATCGGGGTAAAGCCCCCGCATCGCCCGGATCAGCGCAAGACTTTGCGGCTGATGCAGCGGCGCAAGCCGCGCCAGCGCGTCGATCTGCGCGATCACCTGATCGGTGATCCGGGCTGGTCCTGTGAAGACATCGCCGCCATGCACAACCCGATGGCCGATCACCGCAAGGCGCGAAAGATTGAAATGCCCGGCCAGCCAGGCAAAAGCCTGGTTCAGCACGGCTGTCAGATCGCCGGGATCCGCTGTGATCGGGCCTGAAAAGGTCTTGCCCTCGCGCGTCAGGCGCACTTCGAAAGGCTCATCGCGGAAATCGATCACGCCCGAGGCCAGCGGGCGCGGCGCGGCGGCCTCCAGTGCGTAAAACCCCAGCTTGATAGTCGAGGATCCGGTGTTGAATGTCAGGATCAGATCGCGGGTCACGCCTTCCCCTCCGCTTTGCGGACCGCGACCAGCTTGGCCAGCGCAGCCGAGGCGATGCGGGCCGATAAAGGATCCGCCCGGCTTGTCAGAACGATTGGCACCCGTGCGCCCAGAACCAGCCCCGCGGCCGTGGCGCCCGCGAAATAGATCAGCTGTTTGGCAAGCATGTTCCCGGCCTCGAGATCCGGCACCAGAAGAATATCGGCCTCGCCCGCCACCTGCGAGACGATGCCCTTCGTCGCCACCGCCTCGGGGCTGATCGCATTGTCGAAGGCCAGCGGCCCGTCAACCAGCGCGCCCGTGATCTGGCCTCGAGCCGCCATCACCGTCAGCGCGGCGGCATCCAGCGTGGCGGGCATCGTCGCGTTCACCGTCTCGACCGCCGCCAGCACCGCGACCTTCGGCTGATCGCGCCCCAGAAGCCGCATCAGATCGACGGCATTCTGGCAGATGTCGCGCTTATGCTCTAATGTCGGTGCGATATTGATCGCGGCATCGGTGACGATCACCGGCTTGCGATAGGCGGGCACATCCATCGCATAGACATGGCTGATCCGGCGTTCGGTGCGCAGGCCGCCGCTTTTCGAAACCACCGCCGCAAGCAGTTCATCGGAATGCAGGCTGCCCTTGACCAGCACCTGGACCTTGCCACAGGCCGCCAGTTCCACCGCCCGCGCCGCCGCTGCATGGCTGTGCTCTGTCTCCTCGATCCGGAAGCCGTCAAGCGAGACCCCGGCCTCGGCGGCCGCCGCGCGAATCTTTGCGCCGGGACCGATCAGGATCGGGTCAAGCAGGCCTTCGTCGCGCACCTCGATCGCGCCAAGGATCGCGGATTTCGAACAGGGATGCACCACCGCCGCCCGCACCGGGGGCAATGCGCGGGCCTCTTCGACAAAGCCCTGCCAGCGCCCCTTCGGCAGGACCACCGCCTCGGGAAGGTCACCCGGCACCCAGGTCACCTGCTCGACCGGGGCCAGCACCAGCGCCTCGCCCGAAAGCACCACCTCGCCCCGCTGATTGCGGGCGGTGGTCGTCAGGCGGACACGGTTCTTGCCCTCGATCAGCTCGGCCACTTCAACTTCGGCGGCGATGGTATCGCCTGGCGAAACCGGCTTGTTAAAGCGGATCTGCTGGTCGAGATAGATCGTCCCCGGCCCCGGCAGGCGGGTGCCCAGCACCGCCGAAATCAGCGCCGCAGTCCACATGCCGTGCACCACGACATGGCCAAACGGCCCATGGGCGGCGAAACCGGCATCCAGATGCGCGGGGTTGGCGTCGCCGGAAACAGCGGCGAACAATTCAATATCCTTGGGACCGACGTGGCGGACAAGACTGGCGCGGTCGCCGATTTTCATCTGGTGAAACAGATAGTTGGTCAGAGTGCCGGTCATCTTGTCACCTCTGGAAAACATATGTGCCGGGCGCATCTGCCAGCGCGTTGCCCATTGCGGGCGGCGCGGCGGGGGCACCCGAACGCGCGGCAAGCCAGGCCTGCCAGGGCGTCCACCACGAACCCTCGGTTGCAGGATTGGCCTCGACCCAGGTCTCGGGCGGCAAAAGCGCGTCGTCATGGGCGCGGGTCGCCAGCCGGTAGCGGCGGCGCGGGTGACCGGGAGGAGAGACGATCCCCGCATTATGCCCGCCCGACGTCAGCGCGAAAGTCACCTCGCAATCGGTGAACTGGTGGATTTTGTAGACCGACTTCCAGGGTGCGACATGATCGCGCTCGGTCCCGACGGCAAAGATCGGCACCCGGATGTTCTGCAACAGAACTGTCTTGCCCCCGGCGGTGAAGCGTCCCGAAGAAAGCTCATTATTCAGATAAAGCCTGCGCAGATATTCGGCATGCATCCGATAGGGCATCCGGGTGCTGTCGGCATTCCAGGCCATGAGATCATTCATCGCCGTCCGCTCGCCCATCATGTAATCGCGCACCATCCGGGACCAGATGAGGTCATTCGAGCGCAAAAGCTGAAACGCCCCCGCCATCTGATCGGCAGAGAGATAGCCGCGGTTCCACATCATGCTTTCAAGAAGATGCAGCTGGCTTGGGTCGATGAACAACGCAAGCTCGCCCGGTTCGGCGAAATCGACCTGCGCGGCAAGCAGCGTCAGCGAGGCGAGACGCGCGTCCCCCTTCCCCGCCATGGCAGCCGCCGCGATCGACAGCAAAGTGCCACCCAGACAATAGCCGGTGGCGTGGATTTTCTGATCGGGCATTAGACGGGTGATCTCATCCAACGCGGCCATCACGCCCAGCCGGCGATAATCCTCCAGCGTCAGATCACGATCCTCTGCACCCGGATTGCGCCAGGAAATGGCGAAAACCGTGTGGCCCTGCGCCACCAGCCAGCGGATCAGTGAATTCTCCGGGCTGAGGTCGAGGATATAGTATTTCATGATCCAGGCCGGAACGATCAGCACCGGCTCGGGGTGCACGGTTTCTGTCGTGGGCGTATACTGGATCAGTTCGATCAGGTGGTTGCGGAAGATTACCTTGCCCGGCGTCACCGCCACATCGCGACCCGGTGTAAAGGCCTCGACACCCTCTGGCGGCTCCTGCCGGATCTGGCGGACGACGTCCTGCAGCCAGTTCTGCCAGCCCTTCACAAGGTTCATGCCTCCGGTAGCCCAGGTCCGTGCCACAACCTCGGGATTGGTAAAAGGGTTGTTCGAAGGCGCACAGACATCAAGGATCTGTTTCGCGGCAAAAGACACCACATCCTCGTGGTGCTTCGTCACGCCCGGAACCTCATGGGTGACGTTATGCAGCCATTGCTGCTGCAGCAGGAAAGCCTGCGACATCCAGCTGAAGGGCGGTTTCGCCCAGGCTTCACCGGCGAAACGGCGGTCGCCCGGCAAGGGCGTGATGACCGGCGCGGCCTGCGGATCCATCGCCGAGGCCATCAGATGCGCCATGAGACGCTGCCATTTGCGGCCCGCCTTGACGCCCAGTTCCATCTGCTTGCCCGGTGCCTGCGCCAGATGAAAGGCCCAGTCGACATAGGCCATCATCAGCGAGCCGGGCGAGACCCCGCCGCTGAGCTGTCCCGAGAGCGCCTCTCGTATGCGGTCAACGGCCTGAAAAGCCTCGATGCCAAGGCTTTCATCGCCGGTTGCACCCGAGCCATCTGATTTGGGAGTAAGGGCCATGTCGCGTCTCCAATTTACCGGCGGAAGTTAGCACAGAACTATCAACGATTGTTGATCGAAATCAAAGAGTTCAAGATTTTTCTTGAACATAGGCATTGCGCCCAAGGCCCGATGCCGACGACATGTCGTAAAGCGCCGTCAAACCGCCGAAACAGCCGCCCCCGGACTGAACAGGCAAAGCATCGGCGTCCGGCGGCGGACACGGAATCCCCTGTCCCTGCCCTGATCATCATGGACGATTACCGGCAAAACGGCGCGACGTCGAGGCCATGACCCGGCCAATGCCGCTGGCACCAACGCCGGGCCAAGGCCGCGGCCTCAATCCGCCAGCACATCACCGATGCCAGTGAAGACACCACCGACCTGATTGAAGACAAAGGCCCCCGCCAAGCGTACCTCACCGAAAAGGGTGTTTTCAACCACAGCCCCGGCCTCGCCGGAAAGCAGGCCGACATAGCGGCTGTGGACGGGATCATCGGTCGGAATATCGGTAATATCCACGATCCGTATTCCGGTCGCGACCGCCAGGCGCTGGACCGCCGGATCACGCACATCGACAAGCCCAAGCCGTATCCGACGTGCCGAAAGCTGCGACGACAGTTTCAGCGCCAGATCGTCCGAGGAGACGAGCACCGTGATGGGATGCTTCATCGGCCCAAGGCTGACCATCTGGGCGCGGAAAAGATCGATATCAATATCCGGGGCGGCAAGGATGACCTCGATCCGGTCCAGCACATCGTCCCGCCCGGCAAGACGCAGTTGCACCAGCGTCTCCATCGTCAGCCGCGCGCCCATGCTGTGAGCCAGCACCGGCACCGCGTCGGAAGCGGACCGACCCTTTGTCAAAAGCCGCAGCAGATCGGCAAGCGCCGCGCGGGAAAAGTCAGACGCGTCACGATCAGCCAGATAGGCGCCCGGATAGCCTGCCGAGGGCCATGTAAAAAGGACGGGCTTTTCCTCGATATGCGCATCGACCGAAAGCTGCGCGGTGCGGAACAAGGCCTCATGAAAGCGGGTGTTGAAGCCGTGGACATAAAGCCCGGCCCCCTCGCGCGAGAGACGCTTTGCAAAGGCGTCACGGCTAAGCGTCTGCCGGCTGCGCACCACGAAATTCCGGTCGGCGCTGCTGCCATTGCGATCCCGCCATTCAATCTTTCCCGGCCGATGGCCAGGCGGCACCGAGACCTCGTATTCCAGCCAGCTTGGCCGGATGGAGCGAGAGTCGCCAAAGGCCCCCGGCAGATTTGCCTCGGGCGCGCGGGTGGTCATGGTCAGCACCCGGACAAGGCGGGCGCCCTCGGGCAGGGCACCGGCATCGGGGGCCAGAACTTCCGGCCCCGGACGCGCAGCGCAGCCTGCAAGCGCAAGCGTCAGGATCAGAAGCAGGCGGCCCAACATATGCCTTACCGCAGGAATTTCTTGAATCGTATCAGTGCCAGCCAGAACAGCGCCACCCCGATCGCCGCCAGCGCCGCGAACTGGGGCCAGACCACGTCAAGCCCCGCACCTCGGAACAAGATGCCCTGCGAGAGGATGATGAAATGCGTGTTGGGGGCTGCAAGCATGATGGTCTGGATGATCTCTGGCATGGATTCCCGCGGCGTCATCGCGCCTGACAGCACCTGCAGCGGCAAAAGCGCCATCATCAGCAAAAGCGCGAATTGCGGCATCGACCCGGCGATGGTGGCAAGGAAAATTCCAAGCCCCGTCATGGCGAAAACCATCAGCACCGCGCCCGCAAGAAACAGCACGACCGAGCCCTGCACCGGAACCGCCATCAGCGCCTGCACCACAACACTTAGCGAAAAGATCGACCCCAGCAGCACCACCAGCCCCATCGACCAGATCTTGGAAAACATGATCTCGGTCGCGGTGACGGGCATGACCAGCAGGTGCTCGACCGTGCCATGTTCCTTTTCGCGGATCAGCGCCGCGCCGGTCAGCACCAGCGACAGCATGGTGATCGACTGGATCACGGCGGAAATCGCCCCGAACCACTTCGGATCCAGCGAGGGATTATACCGCGCGCGGAGCGCCAGATCGACCGGCAGCGCGGTCTCGGCCCGGTAGCCCGCCACATATTCCGAAACCTCGGAGGACACGATCTGCTGGATATAGCCGCCGCCGGTGAAGGCCTGGCTCATCCTTGTCGCGTCGATATTCAGCTGGATCGCCGGGTTTTTTCCGGCCAGCACATCGCGCGCGAAATCCGGTGGGATGTTCAGCGCAAAAGTATCCAGCCCCTGATCCATCCGCCGATCCATCTCGGCCGTCGTGGTCATCTGCGGCTCGACAAAATAGGGCGGATAAAAGGCCGAGGTGATGCGGGCGGAGAGATGCGACTGATCCTCATCCACGATCGAGATCGCGGCATTCGTCAGCGCCTCGGGCGAGGCGTTCGCAGAGGTCCAGATCGAGAGCGAAAAGGAATAGACGATCAGCACCAGCATCACCGGATCGCGCCAGAGCCCGCGCAATTCCTTGACGCCCAGATTGAAGGTGTTGCGCAGGTTCATCCGCCCCTCACTTCGCCTGTTTTTTCAGGAAGGCCGCCGCCAGCCCGATAATCACCGGAATGGCGATGCCCATGGCCAGCATCGGCCCGGCCAGTTCCGCCATTCCGAAGGCCTTGGAGAAAGCCCCCCGCGCGGCGGTGATAAACCAGGTCGAGGGGTAGATCTCGCCCAGAACCCGGCCAAAACCCGACAGCGAAGAGACCGGGTCGGTCAAACCCGAATAGCTGACCGCCGGGATCATCGTCAGCATGGCGGTCGCGAACAGCGCCGCGACCTGACTTGCGATGAAGACCGACACCAGAAAACCAAGCGCCGTGGTCGCGGTGACATAGATCAGCGCCGAAAGGGTAAAGCCCAGAAAACTGCCGTTGAAGGGCACTGCGAAGAATGTGACCGCCATGGCCATCATCAGGAAGAAATTCAGCATGGCCAGCGCGATATAGGGCAGCTGTTTGCCAAGCAGAAATTCCAGCCGCGTCACCGGCGTGACGTAGAAATTGATGATCGAGCCCAGTTCGCGTTCACGCGCGACCGAAAGCGTGGTCAGGATCGCCGGGATCATCAGCAAAAGCAGCGGGATGATCGCCGGGACCATCGCATTCAGGCTGCGCACGTCGGGGTTGTAGCGGTATCGGGTCACCAGTTCGAAACTGCCGCCGCTCGCCTTGTCACCGTAAAGCTGACGCGCCTGACGTGTGATCCAGTCGGCATGCATGCCCTGCACATAGCCCTGCACCGTATTGGCGCGGCTGGGGTTGGCGCCGTCGAACCAGGCCCCGACCTGCACATCCCTGCCTGCCGCGATATCGGCGGCAAAGCCGGGCGGGATCTCGATCGCCAGCGCCAGCTCGCCCGAGCGCATTCTTGCGTCGATCTCGTCGTAACTTGTCAGGGCCGGCTGTTCGATGAAATAGCGCGATCCCGCAATATCGGCGATATAATTGCGGCTGGTGGTGGTCTGGTCGCGGTCAAGGGCGGCGAAGGTCAGATCCTCGACATCCATGTTGATGCCCAGCCCCACCACGATCATCAGAAGAAGGCTGCCGACCAACGCCATGGTCAGCCGGATCGGATCGCGCTGCAATTGCAGGCTTTCCAGCTGCGAATAGCTAAGCAGTCGCCGCAGGCTGAAGCCGGATTGCTGCGCGTGATGGGTCACCCCGGCTGCGGGGGCCTCGGGCGCGGCCTCGGGCGCAGCGGCGGGGGCGGGTGCCGTCTCGCCAATCGCCTCTTCAAGATAGGCGATGAACGCGTCTTCCAGCGTGGCGCAACCTTTGGCTTTCGTGATCCCCTCGGCGGTGTCCGAGACCAGCACCTTGCCCGCATGCATCAGGCTGATGCGGTCGCACCATTCCGCCTCGTTCATGAAATGGGTCGAGACAAAGATCGTCACGCCATCCTTGCGCGAAAGTTCCGCCAGAATGCGCCAGAAGCCATTGCGCGCCACCGGGTCCACCCCCGAGGTCGGCTCGTCAAGGATCAGGATCTCGGGCGCATGGATCATCGCCACCGCCAGCGAAAGCCGCTGGCGGATACCCAGCGGCAACGCCTCGGGCAGGCTGTCGGTCACGTCGCCCAGATCGAACCGGGCGATCATCTCGTCAACCCTGGCGGGGATCTTCTCGGCCGCCATATCGAAAAGCCGCGCGTGCAGATCAAGGTTCTGACGCACCGTCAGCTCGGAATAGAGCGAGAAGGCCTGCGACATGAACCCGACCCGGCGGCGCACCGACAGATCGCTTGCATCGACCTCATGGCCGAAAAGCTTTGCCCGGCCCTCACTCGGCTCCAGAAGCCCGGTGAGCATCTTCATCGTCGTCGTCTTGCCGCAGCCGTTCGAACCCAGAAAGCCGAAAATCTCACCCCTGGGGATGCGGAAGGAAACATTGTCGACCGCCACGAAATCGCCAAAGCGCTGCGTCAGCCCCTCGGCCTCGATGGCGATATCGCTGTCATCGGTGGTCCGCGGCGGGATCACCACGGCACTGTCTTCGCCCCGGTCTTCTTCGGGCAAAAGCGCGATGAAGGCTGCATCAAGCGTGTCGGCCCCGGTCCGCGACAGCAGATCGCTGGTGGTGCCGGTGGCCAGCACCCGGCCCGCATTCATCGCAACCAGCCAGTCGAAGCGCGCGGCCTCTTCCATATAGGCGGTGGCGGTGATCACGCTCATCCCCGGCCGTGTCGCGCGGATGCGGTCGATCAGATCCCAGAACTGGCGGCGCGACAGCGGATCGACGCCGGTGGTCGGTTCGTCAAGAATCAGGAAATCGGGATCATGGATCAGCGCGCAGCACAGACCCAGCTTTTGCTTCATGCCGCCCGACAGCTTTGACGCCGGGCGCGACCGGAACGGCGTCATGCCGGTCGCAGCCAGCAGATCGGTGATCCGCCGCTCGCGTTCGGCCTTGTCATGACCGAAAAGCGAGCCGAAGAAATCAAGGTTCTCTTCGACCGAAAGCGTCGGGTAGAGGTTCTTGCCCAGACCCTGCGGCATATAGGCGGTGCGGGGGCAGACGCGGTTGCGATGCGCCACATCGCGCATATCGCCGCCCAGAACCTCGACCTTGCCCTGCTGGATCACACGTGCCCCGGCCAGCAGCGACAGAAGGCTGGACTTTCCGACCCCGTCTGGCCCGATCAGCCCGACCATGCGCCCCTCAGGGATCTCCAGCGTCACATTGTCAAGCGCCGTGACCTTGCCATAGCGCAGCGTCAGGCCGGAGACCCCGGCAACTGAGCCGGTCATTTCACGACATTGGAAAGAAAGTCAGGCCAGGCGGCATCCGGATCAAGCCGCAGATAGGCCATGCCCGGCAGGCCGGTTTTGACATATTCGATATGCCGCGACAGCAGCTCGGGGTCGATGCGGGCACGGACGCGGAACATCAGCTTTTCGCGCTCATCGGCGGTCTCGACCGTCTTTGGCGTGAACTGCGCCACATCGGCAACATAGGAAACCGTGGCCGGGATCACGAATTCCCGCGCCGCATCCATGACAAGGCGCACCTCTGATCCGACCTGCACCCGGCCGACCTGCGATGTCGGCAGAAAAACCGTCATATAGACATCGCCCAGATCGACAAGGCTGAGGATCCGCCCGCCAGAGCCGACAATCTCGCCCTCTTGTGCGATGCGATACTGGATCCGGCCCGTGCGCGGCGCTTTCAGCGTGGCGTCGTCCAGAGAGGCCTGGATCGCATCAATCGACGCCTTTGCCGCCTCGACGGCCGCACTTGCATCGACCACCTGCGCCTGCGCGCTGCTGACCCCCGCCAGCGCTGCCGCATGGCTGGCTTCGGCCGAGGCCACACCGGCGCGGGCCTGGGCGTCCCGGGCGCGGTCATCATCCAGCACCTGCTGCGAGATCGCACTGGTCTTTGCAAGCTGCTCAGAGCGTTCAAGCCTGCGCGACGCGGCATCGGCAACCGAGCCTGCCTGATCAACCGCGGCCCGGGCCGCGCGCTCTTGTGCCTCGGCCTGAGCGACCAGCGCCCTTGCTGTCTCGACGCCGATTTCGGCGCGGGCAAGCTGCGCTTCGGCCTGACGTTTTTGTGCGTTCAGCTGCACCACGTCCATCTGCACCAGCACATCGCCTGCGCTGACCATGTCACCTTCGGCAGCGGTGATTTCGGCGATTCGGCCGCCGGTGAGCGCCGCGATATCCACCTCGGTCGCCTCGATCCGGCCATTGGCGCTGGCAAAACCCGCCGGCAGACCGGCGGGTTGCAGCCGGTCCCAGGCCAGCCAGCCAAGCACGGCGACAACGGCCAGGCCACCCAGAATAATGGTGTTTCTGCCGGGCTTTGCCATGATCTGCCTCTGATTGCTGTGCTGATGGATGCTTCGCGCATGTCCCGATGCGGTTTTCGCCCTACGCTCCCCTGTTGTCAACGCTCGATGACAGGGGCGTTGTTGCGTAACTTACGCCTGAGGCATGATTACCCCTTTCCCCTTTGGCATCAGGCCACGCGGACGATCTCGGCAGTGCCGAGGGCTGAGAAGCGGTTCATGAGGGCGACGCGTATCTGGATTTCTGCAGTTTGGCGGTCGGGGTCTCTGGCTGCTATGCGCTCACCGAAGGCCTTGAGGCACCGCATCTTTGCCTCGATCCGGCTTCGGACGTGGTATCCGGTCCAGCGTTTCCAGAATGCCCTGCCATAGTGCCGGGTGGCGCGCAGGGTTTCGTTTCTCGCGATCGCGGCCGGGCAGTCCTCTTTCCATGGACGCCCGTTCTTACGGATCGGGATGATAGCAGTGGCCTGCCGGTCGATGATGGCGGTGTGGCAGCGGCGGGTGTCATAGGCACCGTCCGCCGTCACTGTGCCGATCTCCTCGCCTTCGGGGATTTGGTCCAGCAACTCTGGCAGAACGGGGCTGTCACCGTCGCTGCTGGGCGTAAACTCCACGGCGCGGATGTCGGACGTGGCGGTATCCATGGCCAGATGGACCTTGCGCCATTGGCGGCGGCCCTGCACGCCGTGCTTGCACGCCTGCCATTCGCCATCACCGAGGAACTTTATCCCGGTACTGTCCACCAGCAGGTTCAAGGGGCCATCGGCGCGCCGATACGGGATCTGGACAGCCAGAGTTTTCTGCCGCCGACACAGGGTCGTATAGTCGGGCACGGCCCAGTCCAGGTCTGCCAACTTCAGCAAGCTGGCCACCATCCCGGTCGTTTGCCTGAGCGGCAGCTTGAACAGCACCTTGATCGTCAGACATGTGTGGATACCCCCGCTTACGCAAGTATTTTTTGTGATCTTCGCGAGCAAGTGACCGGCTGCTAACATGTGTAAGGCCTTCATGCGCGGCCGTTCGTGCCGCTGGCCGGGATGGTGATGCGCGGATGGAGGCCATATCAGAACTGCGAGCTCGAAGCTCTTTGCCTTTCCCTGGCTGCCCCACCCCGATCGGTCGATCTTTTGCCCATACGAGATCAGTGCTCTACTTGCGTCACCGACGCTCCTGACAGGACGCGGTCAGCAGACCGCCCCCGCAGGATCCCTGTAAACGTCCTTTCGTGTCATGATGGCCCAGATGATCCTGGCGAGCTTGTTGGCCAGAGCGATGGCGGTCAGCATCCGCGATTTACATGTAAGCATCCGCGCCAGCCATGATCCGGGCTTTCCACCGTTCCGACCCCTCCAGTGGATAATCGACATCGCGCCGCTTATCAGCAACCTGCGGATGTCGCGCTGCCCCATTTTCGAAGTTCGACCCAAGCGCTGCTTGCCTCCACTGGAGTGCTGCCGGGGAACAAGCCCGAGCCAGGCAGAGAAATCCCTGCCACGCGCAAAGCTCTCCATGGCCGGAGCGAAAGCTTCGACGGCCATAGCCGTGACCGGCCCGACCCCCGGAATGGTGCGCAGGCGCTGTGCCATCTCATGCACCTTGGCCTGCTCGTCGATCTGCCTTTCCAGATCTTCGATTTCGCCAGCGGTCTGGGCGATCCGGTCCAGATAAATGGCCCCGACCTTTCGCACCACATGAGGAAGCGTGTTTGTCACATCGTCGAGAACGCTGATGAACGGATCAATTGATCGACGACCTCCCGCCACGATGACCCCATGCTCTGCCAGATGGGCTCGAAGCGCGTTCATTAGCTGGGTCTTTTGCGTCAGCAGCAGTTCGCGTGTCCGGAACAGCATGGCAAGGGCCTGCTGCTCCTGCGATTTGACTGGCACCGTGCGCATCGCTGGTCTCAGTGCCGCTTCGACAATAGCCTCAGCGTCGTTGGCATCGTTTTTCTGGCGCTTCACAAAAGGTTTCACGTAGATCGGTGGTATCAAACGAACGTTGTGTCCGAGGGCAGTCAGTTCACGTGCCCAGTGGTGCGAGGTTGCGCAAGCCTCCATCGCGACCACGCAGGGCTTGATCTGTGACATGAAGGACAGGAAACGAGTGCGCGGCAGCCGCTTTCTGATGACGGCTCGCCCGTCTGAATTTGCGGCGTGAACCTGAAAAACGCTCTTGGCCAGATCGACCCCGACTATGGTAATCTCGTCCATGGACACCTCTCCTCTGTGGCGATTTCGACATCACCACCATGGCACATTGCGATGCCGTCGGGCGGGGGTGTCCACCCCATCAGAACTGGATCGCGGCATCCGAGAAAACCGCAGGGCGACCGGGGCTGCCATCATGCGGCGAGAGCCAGGTCATGTCCTTGTCCAGCCAGATCAACAGCGAACCGCGCCTGCAAAGCGAGGCAGTGTAACTGGACCAGTTTGTCGTGCGGTAGCGGGCGGGGGATGGCTTGCTCATGCAACCCGTCTAACCGCATGGATTCACGTTGTGAATCCTCGACAGTCAGTGTTGTGCAACAACGCCGCTGGCGGGCGAAAAGGGGCTGAGCCGGGATTTTTAAACTCCCAATTGGACCTTATTGTCCCTCCCCGTCGGCCCTGTCCTTGGGCTTCGCGAGCATGACGATATTTGCTTCGCGGTCGATGGGCAGATCTGTCAGCGTCATTTTCCATGCGGGTGCAGTACCGTGTTGATACTGATGCGCGTAACCGATCTGCACGAGCACCTTTTCTCCAGATTGGGTCAGCGTCTCTGCTGCGACGATAAAGGTCATGCCAATACCTCCAGCTCGCCAAGTAGTTTTGCCTCGAACGCCACATAGCGGCCATTCACATTGCTTACAGGCTCTCCGAGTGCAAACGACTCGTACCCGAGAATGCGCCCCATTCGCATGAGAGAGGGCGGTCCGAGACAGAGCAGCCTTTCTGCTCCTTCGGTTAGAAGAAAGTCCCGGACAGCATCGATCAAGGTTCTCAGTGTCGGAATGGAGGGGTCCATAGTCATCACGCGCGTCATTTCCCAGCTCGCAGTATCGACGGGGGGCGGGTTCTGACAAATCTGGGTTGGGAGATCGATGACTGCCATATACGCATCGCGGATCATGTAGCTGTAAGTCAGAGCTCCTCGGCCAATCCGCGTATCACAGCGCAGCAGTCTTGCTCCGGCACAAATGCGGCCATCCTGGTGCACGATGACATAGGTCGCAGCGCCCAAAACGTCATACTGATCGAACTCCAGGCCCTCATGGCCTGACAAAGACCAGCCTTTCTCTTCAACAAAAATACGCTTTCGGTGTTCAAGAAACTGCCGCACCAAGTCCCAATGTTGAGCGTTGCGGTTTGCAGATATGATGACGGTTTCCATGGCACGCGCCTCCTTTGCAAACGGGGTCGTGACATGGCTTGTCTGAATCGTCTATAGGGTGAGCCGATAGTGTCATTGCTCGGTTTTTGATTGTGCTCTCCCTAGGTCACCTTGTCCCTTCTGCTCAAGAAATCCATGAGCGTCTCCTGTCGCTTGGCCCGCGTGGCTACACGCTTGCCCTCAATGTCAGGTACATCAACCCCCAGTTTTACATCACGACATACCCGGATCAGTGGGTGGCAGAATATACCGCATCGCGCTACGTTCTTGTCGATCCCGTTGCGCTCTGGTGCGCTGCAAATACGGGCACAACCCGCTGGAGCGATGTAAAGGTTCCATTTCTGGCGCATCCGACACTCGGCGTTCTAGCGAGGGCCCGCGCCTACGGAATGAACTATGGAGCGGTGTCTTCACAGCGTAATCCAGAACATCAGATGCAGCGATGCGCGTTATCCCTTTGTCGATCAGATCGAGAACTTTCGGACGAAGAAATTCAAGAAGTCCACAAGCTCTTGCAAAAAATCATGGTCGCTGTAGGCCCATTTGCGGGTCTGAACGAAGAGCATCTGAAGGTGCTACAGATGCTGGGGGCAGGTGCCCAGATCCTCGATATTGCCACAAGTCTGAACCTCAGCGAAGCGACTGTGAAACGACGGATTGATGCCGCCAAGAAACTGCTTGGTGCAAAGACCGCCACGCATGCGGTCGCAATTGCCGCGATGCGGAATCTGATCGCGCTTGAGAAGCAAGAGGGCGTGTAAATGTATGTCCTGCGACAATCTTGCCTCGGCATGTTCACCGCCTTGTTGCAGGCGAGAGAATCTTATCGCCAGATCCTGACAAGCGGCATTCAAAGGGATGACCGCGCGCTTGCTTTCGATGACGCCTATAACTCGCTGTTGGCACAGGGGCTGTCTATGAGCCGTCTGGGCGGGCCGGAGGCGGTTTCCTTCGCGGCCCAGGCCCTCGGTACAGAGGTCCCCGGGGGGGACCCTGCACATTTTCTGCGGCTGTGGAGAGGCTTGCTTACAGACCACGGGCAGATTCACTGACAATCATGCCTGAGCTTCCAGGCCTTCAGGCCGATCAGGGATCCGTGCAAATTCAGGGCGCCCCGGGCGGCGAGCCTGGTCATCGCCCTGAGCATTGCACCTGGTTTCTGGACCGGTCGGGCTACACGGAACATATTGGCATCGATCACCAGAACACAGAGCGCAGCGGCAATATCTCCCATCACCTCGGAAGCCTCTGTCCAGGCAGAAGGATGGACACCACGCGCGGGCAGGATGTCCATTGCTGCCTGGATGAAGTCATGCTGAGTGAGTGGTCTGTCCGCATGTGATCGTGCGTCAAGGTACATGCGCATGTCATCCGAAGCCATCCAGTAGAGCTGCTCCGGGCTGAAGGTTTCTGTAAATTCGGGCTTGTGTCCGCGGTCTGAGAGACGCTCACTTTTTTCGAAGCAATCGCCGGAGCCGTGAGGCGCAGGCGTAGGAGATTGAGCTTCAGCCTGCTTGCAGGCTGTCCGTTCATTGGCGTCGGAGGCGCTACAGGCTTCAGAGTCTTCTTGATTTGTATCTTGTATATAGGGCCGGAAGGACTCTGCCGCCATGGCGGCAGAATTTCTCAACAAATCAAGGTCAATGCCAATGTCTCTGACGCGGTTGTCCACATCCGCAAAAAGCATCTCGAGCTCGCCGACTGCGAGCCCCTCATAGCGGCGCGGCAAGCTGGCGTGAAACCGCAGTTGGCCCTGAAGGCTGGGGTGCTTTGGGGCCTGTTCAAGCAAGGTGGACAGACGTCGAGTCAGTTCCCGCTTGGCCGCACTACATTTTCGTCTGAGGATCTGGGCGCGCTGATTGTCGGATTGTACGCGCTCAAGCAGGTTAAGCAGACCTGCAAAGCGGATGATCAACGGGCTGAAGCTGATGCCCTGCGCAATTTTGCCTTTACCAAAGCGGCCGCGACTGCCATCTGCACCGACGGTCTTCCGGATCAAGCCCATGCGTTCGAGCGCGGCCTCATGCCCGCGCAACGTCCGCGCTGAAATGCCGAGCTCCCGGGCCATCTCGATTTGCGGCTTGAAGCAGATCGCATCACAATCGGGATTGGTCCAATCTGATGGCCGGGTGGTCTGGATCATTCCGAGCAGGGCATGGAAGAGCGCTGCCGATAGTCCCAGGGCCGGGCTCACAGTGCGGAGGACGCGCTCTACATCACCGCGCCGATAGGTTCCGGGTAGGGTTGGAAAGGCCACGGCCTCAGCCTGGCGGAGTACTGCCTGTGTCATACATTCTCTTGTGCTTTGAGCACGAGAACCCGAAACATGCACAAGGTCGTTCGCAGAATCTGCGTTTTATCTTGTCTGCATATTGGAGAGGGGATATAAGAGCCTATAGTTGTTGGGCTTTCAGGATTGCCGTCCTGTTTTATCCCCCCCCGCCGGGTTCCCCGTGCGGGGGTTACTTATTTTATATGTCTCATTCTTTCCGTTGCCTCAAAGCTTGAGGCCGTCCAACGGCTCCGCAGTCCGATCTCCCGATTTGTGCTTTGCGGTGAACGCGACGACAAGAAGGGCGGACTGCACTCGGACACGCTCAATGGGAAATGATCTTGAGCTTGTCCATATTCTCGATATTTCCACGGGTCATCAGCCAGATCGAGTTGGGTGTCTCAATGCTGGCATTCACCGGAAGGAGGAGGCTTTTGCCCTGAGGATATTCGCTGTACCGTTCAGCGATACCCCTGACACCAACCATCTGTTTGAACTCCCGCACCGTGCCGCTGTTCGATGAGACCAGAACAAGAGCCAGGTCTGATTTCTGGGGCAGAATGGTCAGAATCCAACCGTCTGCAGGACCACCAATGGCTGGCCCGAAGCCAACGAACTTCAGATATGCGCCTTCGCGGACGTAGTTGTCTGCAATGCTCATCGCCACGGGTTGTGTGGGCATCCCCCTGCCTATCCTTGGTGGTTTTACTGTTTCTAACAGCCACCGGCCACAATCGCTAGCCCACATCATATTCATCTGTCCGTACCCCCTGAAGTTGCCAACATGGCGGCACCTCTCTCTCCTGCCTCTCCAAGTTTAGTGAGTTATACACATTTACTCACTTTCTCATGAATTAGCTTTTTCATTTACATGACGCAAGTCATCATGTACCTCGCCCGCACTGAGGATCTGCTTTTCGATCCCCAGAGTTGTAAATGTGAGGGACAAATGAAGAAGACGGCTCTTCTCTTCGCCGCAGCCGCATCTGCGCTCGTGTTGGGCGCAGAGGTGGCATCCGCAGCCACCACCGGCACCGGCATTCAGGCCGGGTTCGGCACTCTGAACACGGCGCTGGATGCGCTTGTCAAAGGTGCCGGTGGTTATCTGATCCTGATCCTGTCGGTCATTGTGGGCGGCGTGACGCTCGCCCTGACCGGGCGCTGGACCTATGTGATCGTCAGCCTCGCTGTGGGTCTTTTCCTCGGCTACGGCGTGACCATCATCAAATCCGTTGCCGGCATCACCGCCACCACTGCGATGATCGAGCAGCTGCAAACGGA
Source organism: Gemmobacter fulvus (assembly GCF_018798885.1). NCBI lineage: Bacteria > Pseudomonadati > Pseudomonadota > Alphaproteobacteria > Rhodobacterales > Paracoccaceae > Gemmobacter > Gemmobacter fulvus. The sequence continues at coordinate 138,161 of NZ_CP076365.1, forward strand.
ACAGATCGCCCAGATCCCCGCAGGGTTCACCACCAGCAAGGCGCACTGAACCAAACGGGGCCTGCCACGTAGGCCCCGTTTTTTTCTCCCTCATTTGAACAACTCATGGGTGTGCCATGCGGGTAATCCGCGTTGAACAGCGGCTTCAGGACACGCCGCGCTTTCTTCTTGTGCCAGTGGATGAAGGTCTGGCCGCCGCCTTGCCGGTCGGGTTCGGGCTGCTGACCCAGCACCTCGTGCCCGGCCTGTTTCTCGGAGTCCTGTCCTTCCTGATCTGGAAACGTCTCAAGGGTGAGGGCGGCATCCCGAAGTTGCTGGCGCTGTCCTACTGGTACAGCCCCCGCGATATGCGGCTCTGGAAGTCACTGCCGGACAGCGGTGTGTCGACATGGAGAGGGTGATGAACTTCCCCGCCATGGAAAAACAGATGCAGGTGTTCCGGAGATCCCGCAATGCACTGACGGCGGTTCTCGCCGTCATGATTGCAACAAATCTGCTTCTGGTCTGGCTTCTGGTCCAGAAGACCTCACAAACCATTCTGATCCCGAGCCGCGTCTCGGATGGGATGGTGGCGCAAGGGGCAGGGGATATCCGATATCTCGAGGCGCTGAGCCTTGATGCGGTACAGGCCATGTATACGCTTTCACCGGCGACCACGATCTATAGCCGCGCGGTCATCGAACGGCTCGCCAGTCCTGCGGACCGCGACAAGCTGCTCCAGCTTTTTGATGACACATCCCGCGATATCCGGACCCGGGAAATCAGCACCGTGTTCCTGCCCGAGAAGATCGAGCATGACATGCCCAAGCTGACGCTGCGCGTGACCGGTATGTTCGCAACCTACATCGACACGACAAAGGTCACCGAGGAGCGCCGCGTCATTCAGGTTGTCTTCGCGGAGTTCGGTGGATCGGTGCGTGTCGCCCGCATTGACCGACTTGCAACCGCCTCTGAAGACCAAACGAAGGAGACCGGCAATTGAACCGGATCAGTGCCGCATTTTGCCTGGGTGCAATCCTGCTGGCCTCTATGGCTTCCGCAGAACAGAAACTCTCCATCCGTCCGGATCGCAAGGCCAGCTTTTATGCAGCGGCGGGCGGCGTGACCCGTCTCTCGGTCAGCGCTGACCGGATCCGCAAGCTTATCCATGACGACAGCGCCTTCGAGACCATGAACGACGAAGAGACCGGCGATGTCTTCATGCGCTATGTCGGTGATCAGTCGAAGCTTGCGCCTGAAACTGGACATATCATAACTGAAAGCGGGATCACGATCCCCTATGAGGTAACGCCCCGCCTCTCGGCTGATGCAGAGACAGTCGTGATCGATATCGTCGGCGGGGCGAAGAAGGCGGCGGCTGCGGGCACGGGTGCCGCTGCCGCACCGGCCGAGCCGCCGCCTTTCCTGGACGAAAGCGCATCACAGGGAGGCTATTCCGATGGCCTCGTCGAGTTTTTGCGCAAGACCATTGTCAAACATATCGGCCGGAATGCGCCGCCCAAATCCGGCAATGGTGCGGTTGTCGCGACGGAGAAGGGCGGTGGTCTCAAAGCCAGCGTCCGCGTCGCGAAGGTTGGCGCGACCGGCGGCTTCGTGCGGCCCCAGACCTTTTACACCTCTCGCGTGGTTGCAGTCTGGGTGGATCGCCAAAGCCTCGGGCCGAATGAGCGCACATGGGTTGTTGTCGTGGAGAAAACAAAGTGAACAAGGCCATTTCTGCTTGCCTGGCAATGCTGCTTGTCTCCGGCTGCGGCCAATCGAATACCGAGAAGGACTTCCTCTGTCCGGCCCAGACGGGCATGCCTTGTAGCACGATCGCGGATGCGGATGGCTCCGGCGACTTCAGCACCGGCCAATCCATTCGGGAGCGTGGGGAAGACACGCTGGCTTCGGATCTGACTCAGCCGCCTTTGATGATCGGCAAGGGCAAGCTCGGTGCTGCCAGCACAATGGGAGATGGCGGGCACGCCTATATGGCAGCATCATACCGGCTGCCGGAAAAGGTGGGCACCGCGTGGATCGCCCCGCATTCCGAGGGCGGCGCGCTCTATGAAGCCTCCTATGTGCACTTCCTGATCCTCCCCGCAGAATGGGGGAACAGGCCATGAAGATGTTCCGCGCCCTTTTGTCCGGCATCTTCGAAGATCCCGACTGGAGCGAGGATGCGCCTGACGCTCTCGCGGAAGATGTCATCTCCGACCTGCTGCCATGGCGCGTTTACGAGCCGGATACCCAGCTTTTCGTGAACATCGACAGCACCGGCTTCATGCTGGAGATCGTGCCGCACAGCTCTGATGAAAACATCGCGGAATCGGTGACCGCCGTCATCCAGTCCCGGGCACCGGCGAATACCACGATCCAGTTTCTCAACTGGACCAGCCATGACATTGACAGGCCATTGGTCAACTGGGCCCAGCATCGCTTCCGGCATGGCGAGTTGGTCAGTGAAATGGCGCATTGGCGGATGGAACATCTGCGCAAGGCGCGGTTTGGCACAGATCACCCGATCAAGGCCATTCCGCATGTGCGCCGGGTTTTTGTCATCGTCTGGATCGATGGCCACCCCGGCTTGTCCGCGCTGAAGGAGCTGCTGGAGTTTCGCAGGGCCCTGCTGCCTGCCTTTGGCCACATCGACCGCGTGCGCATTCTCGGGCCGCAGGACTTCCTGAAGGTGATGGCCGAGGTGCTTTACTGTGGCACCCAGCACTGGCCGGAATATGTCGATGATCAATGGATCAACCAGCAACTGCCGGGCGCAGGTTTTCTCGTGCGGCGGGCTTCTCTGGGCCTGATGGGAGAGCCCGAGCTTTCTGTCGCCTCTGCGACGGTGACGCGGTTCCCGAAGGAATGGCATTTTCACATTGGAGCCGCGCTGAATGGGGTGCCGGACAATCCTGCGCATCGCCCTGCCGGTCCGGTGCTGACCAGTTTCACCCTGAGGGTCAAACCCAAGGACAAGGCCCTGGCCTTCCTGAACCGCGCCCGGGCTGGGCTTATGCACACGGCCAGCACGGATTTTGCCAAATTCGCGGTCGGGCTTGGCGAAAAACGTCAGGAATTCGATCAGCTCGCGCAGGCCGTCGAGGCCAATGAAAAGCTGATGGAGGGTGTGTTCATCATCAACGCCTATGCCCGCGGCGGCGATGACGAAGCAAAATTTGCACTGGCCGAACTGTCAAAGATCTATCGCTTCGCAGACCTGACGCTGGGCGATGATACCTATCTCCAGCTGCCACTGTTTCTGTCCTCTTTGCCTTTTACCACAACCGGCAACCGGATGAACGATCTGCGCAAGCTCCAGAGAATGCGCCTCGTCAAATCAGAGGCCGCGGTCGGCTTCGCGCCCCTGCACGGCGAATGGACAGGGGTGGGCGATGGCAAGGGCGTGCTGCTCATCGGCCGTCAGGGCGGGGTGTTCGATTGGGACAATTTCCGCTCGACCGGCAACTTCAATGTGGCTGTTGTCGGCAAGTCCGGCGCAGGCAAATCAGTGTTCATGCAGGAACTGGTCACCTCGATCTACGCGCGCGGGGGCATGGTCGTGGTGATTGATGATGGCTATTCATTCCGCAACACAGTCGAGATTTTCGGTGGCGACTTTGTCGACTTTGATGCCGAAAGCGCGATCGGCCTCAATCCTTTTTCCATGCTGTCTGAAGAGGCGATGCAGGCCCCGGATTACCGGGCAGATGCCATTGAGCTTCTGACCCGGATCATCGCTTCGATGGGGTCCCTTGGGCGCACCAGTATTGGCCGCGTGCAGGATCTGGAGGAAGGCTTCATTGCGCGGGCGGTCGAACATGTCTGGGAGACCAGAGGCCGGGCGGGTGAGGTCGATGATGTGATCGTCTTGCTGCAACAGGAAGCCGGAGATCCCCGCATTGCCGACATGCTTTCGAAGCTGTCGGCATTCAGCAAGGAAGGTGTCTATGGCACCTATTTCTCTGGGCAGGCCACAATCGGCCTCACCGCATCCTTTACGGTTTTCGAGCTCTCGAAGATCAAGAGCCAGCGTGTCCTGCAGGATGTGGTGCTCCAGATCATCATGTTTCTGTCGTCAGAAATGATGTACAAAACCGACCGCGAAATCCCGGTCGGCCTTGTGATCGACGAGGCCTGGGATCTGCTCAAGACCGAGGCCACGGCCCGCTTCATCGAAGGCCTTGTCCGCCGCGCCCGGAAATACAATGGCGCGCTGATCACAGGCACCCAGAGCTTCAATGACTATTACGACAATCCGGCGGCCCGGGTCTGCCTTGAAAACAGTGACTGGACTGTGGTCATGGCCCAGAAACCGGAGACGCTCGATTTGCTGGCATCGGACAAGCGCCTTGCTGTGGGATCATCTCTTCTTTCGCAATTGAAGAGCATCACCTCGGTGCGGGGTCTGTTTTCAGAAATGGCCGTGAAGGGCCCCGATGGCTGGATCTTCGGTCGGCTCCTGCTCGATCCCTTCTCTCTCACAATGTTCAGTTCCACCGGCGAGACGGTGGAGCGCATCCGCAGAATGAAAGCCATGGGCGGCATGACGACCGCCCAGGCCATCCGGCACATTGCCATGCAGGGAGATGGGCGATGAGCAACGAACGCAAAAAGGCGCAATGGAAGGTTGTCGGCATTGCGGGCGCCGGTGCCGTCGGCCTGTTCGGCATCCTCGGCTGGATCATGAACACTTCGCAAGCCGAGCTGACCGGGGCAGGTGGCAGCGGCCCCGCCGTAGATCCGACCATCATTTCGGATGTATCCTCCTCCACCAGCCCCGAACTCAGCTGGGTTACGCAAAGCCGACAAGAGATGGAGGGGCTGCGAAAAGATGTCCGCGATCTGACCACCTCGATCACGGATCTCAAAACCCATAACGACGGCCAGATTGCGCAGATGCGCCAGGATTTCGAAGAGCAATTCCTGCTGCATCAGCAGAAAATCAATACCTTGGCCGGTACAGCTCAGACACCGGGTGAAGCTGGTGCGCCCGACACCGGAACCGACTTCATCGCCAGTCTCGCACCGGGAGCGATGCCGGTGCCGGGGCAGGCAGGCCTGACAGGGCCTCAGGCACAGCTGGCCGTCGCCTCTGGCTTCGGCCAGACCTTTGCCCTGAGCAACCGGGGCAGCGCGAGCGGCGTCAATGCCCCGCCACAGGCCGGAACTGCTGAGGCCGGGTCCATTCCGCCCGGTCCGGGCGGAAGTCCTGAGGACGGTGTCACAACTTTCAGCGACGGCGGCAGCGGAAGCCGGGTCCGCAAGCTCGGCAGCTATGTGCCTGCGGGAAGTTATGCGTCCGCCACGGTGATTGCAGGTGTGGATGCCTCTGCAGGGGTCAAGAGCCAGGAGAATCCGGTCCCGGTGCTTTTGCGCATTACCGGACCTGTGGTGACGGCATCGAATGGCGCAGGGCCGGGGCGGCGGGTCAATCTGACAGGCTGTACGGTTCTGGGCTCGGCGGCAGCGGATCTCTCCGCAGAGCGCGTCTATGTCCGCTTGACCACTCTGACATGCGTGAATGGCCGCAATGAGGTTCTCGAGACCCCTGTCGCAGGGATTGTGGTCGGATCGGGCAAGGCTGGCGTGCGCGGCAAGGTTGTGAGCCGGGAGGGCAGCCTTGTGCGCAACGCCGCAATTGCCGGGGTGCTGCAAGGGATCGGCCAGACCGCCTCGGCCTCGGCGCAAGGCGTGACAGGATCCGAAAATCTCGATGGCACAGTGTCGTCCATGGCAGGTGCCGCGGCAGCCGGTGCGGTCGGCGGCGGTCTTTCCGGCGCCGCCAATACCCTGGCTGAATATTACATTGATCGTGCCGAACAGTATCAGCCGGTCGTCTCCCTCTATGGCGGCACCGATGTGGAAGTTGTGTTTCTGGATGGGGTCAATCTGCGATGAATACGCCCCATGTCGAAGCGGTGCTTGCACAGCTTGTCGCAGCCCTGAAGGCCGATGGCGCGACTCCGGCAGAGGTGCCGCCTTTGGCACCTATAGCGGAACCAGCCCGTGCCGAGACCGAACCCGTCCTGGCACCGACGCCGGAGCCAATGGCCCGCGGCGGTTTGATGGAAATGACCAAACTTGCCACAACCGGCATCGCTGCGGTGTTTGCCACGCTTCTGATCGTCTCTGCCACCAGCCCGAAGGCGATCGACAAGGCCCCGCGGATTCTGGTGATCGATGCCAATGTTGCCATGGCGAGATATATCGAACGCCCGGACGTGAGCGCTTTGGATGAGGCTGCCTTTGCCGAGGCGGTGAAAGCCTATCACGGTGCTCTGGAAGCCGAAATGCAGGCGCTGACAGCTTCCGGCCGGGTGATCCTGCTTTCGGCGGATGTGGTGCTGGCAGGTGACGCCCCGGATGTGACGGATCGTCTTGTCACAGCAGCACTGGCGAGGGTGAGCCCCGGGGGGCTGCAATGATACTGCGCCCGATCCTGCGTTGGGGTTTCGTTACCACCGGATCTGTGGTGGCGATCCTTGGCTATTTGGGGCTCGCAAATCTTCAGCTGACCCTCAATGGCTCGGACTCTCTTCCTGATACCGCCTATGTGCAGTGGCGTTGGCCTGACACGATCTGGAAAGGCGCGATTGTGGCGGTTCCGCCGCCTGCGGTTTTCGGGGATCGTTTGTCAGGGGCCTCTGTTGTCAAGCGCGTCGCTGGCCTGCCCGGCGATGTGATCCAGCATAACGACGGCAAGGTCTGCGTGCTGCCCGAGTGTTTCGCCCCTGAAATGCGCGAGGGCAAACCCTTCGCTCCGCTTCTGCAGGAGGGGGTCATTCCTGAGGGCAGGATCGCAATCTTCGGCGATGCGCCGGACAGTTTTGACAGCCGCTATGCAAGCTTCGGCCTGATCCCGATGGATCAGGTCGAGGCGGTTGGCGTGGCCCTCGACGGGTTTCCCCATTGGACAAGGATCGCCGCATGGCTTGGCACGGCGCGCTGATGGCATCCACCCTTGGGGTGGCAATGGTCGTGTCCCCCTGCGTCCAGGCCCGGGATCTGGGGAATTATGGCGAGGTGTTCGCGGTGACCGAGCCTGATTTCCTGGCCGAAATCATGGCGCGGCTGAAGGCGATGGAAGCTGACGGCGGCCTCGCCAAAATGGAACGCGACATGCAGGACCGGACCCGCTCTTATGCGATGCGGCCCCGGTCGGCCGGGGCCTTGCCCCGCGCAGAGGTAAATCGTGCCTTTGACATCGACCTGACCATCCAGGTGGATCGGGATCTGGCCGATCACAAGGGGCAGGTTTTTGCGCCCGCAGGCACGGTGGTCAATCCGCTGGCCTATTCGCACTTCCGCAAGACCATCCTCTTCATCGACGGCGATGACCCGGAACAGGTCGAATGGGCTGTGGCGCAGGGTACCGAGCTCGACAGCCTGATCGTGCTGATCAAGGGCGCCCCGTTGGAACTGATGCGCAAACATGGCCGCCGCTTCTGGTTCGACCAGGACGGGGTGATGACCGGTCGTTTCCAGATCGCACGCCTGCCATCCCGTGTCTTCAGAATGGATCCGGTGATGCGCGTTGAAGAGGTCGCCCTGCAGAAAGGAAAGCGCTGATGTATAGTTGGGAGTTTTCGGAACGATACCCGGTCCTGACGGACAAGCAGGCTGATCGCATTGTCGTGGCGCATGGCTTCACACCGCAAGCGGTCAAAGCCGAATTGGGCGCTGCTTATACGAAGTGCGAAACACTTCTGGCATGGCTGGGGTATTGACCATGAAGGGAACTCTTCGGGCCTTTGCGGCGGGTCTTGCCCTGAGCCTCCTGGCATTCGCGGAACCTGCGATTGCCAAATGCAATGCCAAGTTCCTCAACCCCATCACCGAGGTCTGCTGGGACTGTATCTTCCCGATTTCCATCGGCTCGCTCAAACTGATCGGTGGGCGGCCCGATACCGACAATCCGGGCTTCCCGCTATGTGCCTGTCCGGGGATCCCGCCGCGGATCGGGATTGCAATCGGGCTTTGGGAGCCTGCGCGCCTGACAGATGTCGCCAACGAGGCAGGCTGCTTTGTGAACATGGGCTTCGATCTCGACATGGGATTGCTGTCGGTCGGCAAGAGCTCAGTCATGACCGATGATACCGGCGCGCAGGGATCCAAATGGCAGGCCCACTATTATTACTATCCGCTGATCAGCTGGCTCGGCACGGTCATTGACGGGCTCTGCCTCGAAACCACGGCATTCGATGTGGCCTATATGTCGGAGTTTGATCCGCTCTGGCAGGATCCGGAACTGAACACGCTGCTCAATCCCGAAGCCGTCCTGTTCTCGAATCCGGTCGCTCAGGCTGCTTGCGCGGCAGATTGTGTGGCCTCTTCCTCCGGCACCCTTGGGAATGAACGGCTGTTCTGGTGCAATGGCTGTCAGGGGTCTCTCTATCCGATGACCGGCGATGCCAACCAGCATTACGGCGGTATTCAGGCAAGTCAGACCGTCTCGGCCAAGTTGCTGGCCCGCATGCACCGTCTGGGTCTGGCCCGCAAGACCTCCGGCAGCGGATCGCTTTGTCATAGTCAGGTCGCACCGATCATTCCCAAAGGCCAGTACCGGTTCCAGGTCACCCGACCGAAGGCCAAGACCTCGGGACGGTATGCCTGCGGCCCGGTCGGCTTCTCCACCCAATTTGTCGATAGCGGCCGCGAGTACCCGTTCAAGGGCGAGAGCTTCGGCTGGCTCACCTGGAGGAAACGCAATTGCTGCGCACTCTGATTTCTACCTGCCTGACCGCCTGCACCCTTGGCCTCCCCGCTCTGGCAGAGGCTCAGGATACCGATCAGGCGCCCCGGTTTGCGCCAGGGGCCCTTGGCCCTGTCGGTGTCGATGTCGAGATCCTGCGGCAGCAAAGTCTGCGCGATGCGGAAACGCTGCGCGGGACGCTGGAAACGCAAGATCCGGCAGACCTTTCGGCCATGAGCCCCGGCATCGAGGCCTTGCAGGATCAGGCCATGAATGATCCCCGCATCCGGGCACTGCTTGGGGTGGATGATCCAGCCCGCATGTCCGGATCCGTGCGCCCGGATCATTCGGCGGCAAAAGTTCTGGTTTTTGCAAGCTTCGGAATGCCCGATGCCTCCCTCCGGCAAGTGATGCAGGATGCAGAGCGCTATCAGGGACAGGTCGTCTTCCGGGGTTTTGTGGGCAACTCCGTGTTCGAGACGGAAGCCGCCCTGACACGGGTATTCGGCAAGCTGGAGACCGCAACTGCCTTTGCCATCGATCCGACGCTGTTCACCCGGTTCAATGTGCATGCCGTTCCGGTTTATGTGGTGCTGAACGGGCCGCTCGATGTCTGTGAGACACCCGGCTGTGTCGGCGATGTGGTGCCGCCGCATGACCGGATCTCGGGGAACATCACCCTCGATGCGGCCTTGTCAATCGCAGCCCATGGGCGCGGTGACGCCGGGCAGGTTGCCAAGTCTTTGCTGGCGGCCGCGCCGCAGACCCCGGAAGGCGGTCAGCCATGACGCGGACCTGTGTTCTGTGCCTTCTTCTGATGATCCTGCCCGGATTTGCACCGGCTCAGACGGCCATGGAAAAGGCGGCCGGGCAGGGACGTGCGATGGCCGAAGACCTGCTGGTACAACCGGGCAGTTCCCTTCTGACCGGCGACAAGATCGGCGAAGTCGTGACACCTTACCGCACCGATACGCCTTCCGAGGCAGGGATCTCCAGTGCGGCCATTGAAGATGAGGCTGCGAGGCGTGCGGCAGGCAGTTCGGTCGAGGGGCGTGCCAATCAGGCCGTTGTGCAATCCAGCAGTCTCAACCCACGGAGGGAGATGACGGCGTCAGACCCGTCCATCACCCGTGCGGATCAGCTGGAGGGTGAAGCCAATGCCACGGCTGGCTCTCTTTTTTCTGTCACAGGCTCCGACAACCCGGTCTGCACTTTGCAAGGCATTGGCAACGCCGGGAAAGTCGAGCGCAATTGCGAGCGGGTCGTCTCTATCGACGAATACATGTGCCGCAAGGTACTGAATGTAACGGTAGAGCGCGACACGACCTATCAATGCGACATTACACGCAATACCTACGGTACCGAGCTGTCAAATGCGTGTTCAACCCTCGCAAGCCAGAGTGCCTGCACGGAAACCAGCTCAAGCTGCCTCAATCTCGTTGACGGGAACTGCCTTTCTGCCCGCAAGACCTATGTCTGCACCAATGTCAGCGGGGCGCAGGGTGGCGCTGTCGAGATCAGAACCTCGTCTCCGCGCATCCGGGGCAAAACCGAGGAAACCTGTGATCCCGGCATGGCGGGAGGAAGCTGTGCGCGCAGCGATGAGGTCTGTACAGCCGGGCCTTCGACCCGCGTGATAAATGGTGTGCCGGTGACGCGTGACTGCTGGGCATGGGAGCAACCGGTCGCATGCGAGGCGGAAGGATTGAACAGCGATTGTGCTGTCCTCGCAAATGATCCGTCCTGCACCCGGATCAAGGAAGAATGCATCCTGACCACGGAAGACGGATCCTGCCTGCAATATGAGGATCGTTATCGTTGCGAGGGCACGCCGGGGCAGGCGGGCGGTAGCGGATCGTGCAAGAAGATGACGGTCTGTGCGGGCGGATATTGCGAAGAGGTGACACCGGAACCTGCCAATACGGATTTCGGGCAAAGTTCCGCATGGCTCGGGGTCCTCGACGAGATGGCCAAGGATGCCGAAAAGAACCTCGAAACCCAGGATCTGCGGGTTTTCGACGGTATGGGGCAGGGTTGCCGCGTCGGGGCTCTTGGGGTGCTGAACTGCTGCAAGGACAGTGGCTGGGGCAATGGCATCATCGGCCAGTGCACCGAGGAGGAATTTGCCCTGATGGACCGCATGGACGCGGAATCCGTCCATTACATCGGCACCTATTGCTCAAAACGTCTGTTTGTCTGCGTGCAGAAGAAGCGCGTCTACTGCGCCTTCAACTCCAAACTCGCGCGTGTCTTCGTTGAACAATTCCGCAACATCAGCGGCAAGACCTGGGGCACACCGAAAACGCAATACACGCCGATCTTTGGCGACTGCCCGGAATGCGATCATGGGACAAAGAAAATCATTGGCTGGGAGCCAGTGGAGGGCACAGGCCCGCAATGCCAGGGCATCACCATCGAAGAAATGGAAGAGGTGGATATGGAGGATATCGATCTCTCCGAGGCTTTTGCGGACTTTGTGGAGGGTGCGAACATCCCGGCCATGAGCACGATCCGCAATGTCCTGACCTCGCGTCTCGGCGGCAACTGAGCAGGAGGTGGACATGGTTCGCAGAGATTTTCTTGCCTTAAGTTCGGCATCCGCGCTCTGTCTGGGGCTCGCCGGGCCAACAGCCGCGCAGGATCATCCGCGCATTGCCCTGATCTTTGTCGGTGCGAGCTGGTGCCCTGTTTGTCATGCGGCTGCCCGTGTGCTTGCACCGGCGGCAGAACGGTCCGGGCTGGAAATTCTGGTCGCATCGCAGGATGGCAAACCTGTCCCGCCATGGCGAAACTTTGTCGATGCCCGCGCCCATCCCATCGCGGCCGAGGTCAAGGCTTTGCCGACATTGCTGTTTGTCGATCTTGTTGAAGGCCGGATCATTGCCCGGCTCGAAGGGTTCGGGGAACCGCGACAATATCTCGGCAATATCCGCCGGACCCTCGCAAGCATCGTCGAGGCGGGCCATGGCTGAACGTCGTCTTGCTCTGCTTCTGCTGGCCATGCTCAGCCTGCAGGCCCATCCGGTACACGCGGACGGGCGCGGTTTTGGCTTTTGCTCGGATGCCTATCAAAAGGGCTGGAACTACTATTGCGATCCCCGCAAGCAAAAGAAGCCACCTGTCCCGTCCGCCCCCGCGCCTGCAGCAGAGGCCGCGCCCGAGGCACCATCCCCCTCGGAACCGCAATACCCGGCCACAGCCGCCATTGATGCGGCCCGCAAGGATCTCGACGAGCTGAAGAACCGGGCCATTCTTGAGCCGAGCCCGCAGAACCTCGAGGCTTATATGTTTGCGCAGAAGGCGATGGTCGAACAGGCCGGTCGCTTTGCCGATGTCTGGCAGCGGGTGCTGTTCAAGACACCGGCGCTGGATGCCAATCGTGACTATCCGCTGAGCCAGGTCGGGGGGCAGGTGTATCAGGACCAGCAGCGCGTGGCCTGGGAACGTTCGCTGCAACTGGCCTCCGCCAATCTCGGCTTCATGGTGGTCGTCACGGACGAAAAGTCCTGTGGTCTTTGTGCCAGCCAGCTCGAGATCATCAAGACCATGGAGACCAGCTACGGCATCGTGCCGCTGGTCATCTCCAAAGACGGCTCCTGGCACCCTCTTTATCCAAAAGCCAGCATCGATACCGGCCAGTTGAAAAAGCTGGGCCTCGATGGGCATCCCACCCCGTTCATCGCGCTTGTTGAACCCAATTCCGGCACCGTCGAACCCCTCGGAAGTGGGCTTTTGACTGAGGATGTCATCCTCGAGCGTGTCTTTGTCGTAACCCAGGTCCCTGTCGGTGACCGCTACAAAGGGAGCACCCCCTGATGGGTTTCAGCCTCTGCGGCCTCGCCGTCTCGCTTTCGCTTGCTAGTGGTCTTGCTACCCCCGCCAGCGCCGGTGCCGACAGAGATCCGACGTATTTGGTGTCGGGGATTGATCGGCCGGGTCAGTCCCGCAAGGCTTTGCGCAGTGCCTCTGCCACGAAAGCACTCTTGTTGCCGACTAGCTTCAGCTGCTCGGCAATATCAGCATCGATCATCAGGTTCATGCGCACTTTCTTTTCCCCGGGCAACATTGCCGGGCGACCGCGGCGCGCCACTTCGAAGAAGGTCTCGTCGAGGCCGTCGACTTCCCCGTCCTTGTCAATCAAGGGTTTGCTGATCTTCGCCATATCGCTTCCTTTCACGTGCATTGGCCTTGCGCAGACTGATCACACGCAGAGCGCCACCCCGGATACACCAGGCCACGACGCAAAGCCGTCCCAGAACAGGTACAAGGCTTACAAACCGACGCTCGCCGTAGTCGCCCCGCGCGTCTTCGACTGTAAGGGCTTCGGCCCAGTCAGCATCTGCCACATCGGCGAAATCCAGGCCGCGCTCTGCGAGAGTCCGCAGTCGTTTGGCCTCATCCCATTCCATCTTCATGTGCCGAAGATAAGGGAGAATACAGGCAATAGCAATAAACATGTGTACAATAAATATAGCCAGGAGGCCGCGTGATGTCTGACGTTCAGACCTCAGCAAAAACAGAAAGCGTTGCAGATCAAGCCAAAGGCGACAGACCGCCCAGAACCCGAGGAAAAGGGCCAAATGCGGGAGGGGGATACTCTTCAGTACCAAAACAGGCGATGGCCATTCTCTCGAGGACTGCTTTTGCAGTGGTGATCGCGCTGACTACGGTCGCCCCGGCTTCTGCCGATATCGGCTCCGATCTCAAGAACTTCTGGGACAGGGCAGGGGGCGGCGTGAACTACACCCGCCCAACGGCCTATCAGGGTCAGATGGGCGGCTATGTCACTCTGGGCTCGCTCTATGTGCGCACCCAGCCACGCAGCAGTGGCTTGCTCAACATCCAGCTGCCCTCGATCCGTTCAGGCTGTGGCGGGATCGACATTTTTGGCGGGGCGTTCAGCTTCATCTCGAAGGAAGAGCTGATCCAGCTTGGCAAGGCAATCATGCAGAATGCCTCTTCCTATGCCTTCGAGCTCGCGCTCGAAAGTCTTTCTCCCGCCGTGCATGAGCAAATGGTGAAGCTGCGTGACCTGGTTCAGAAGGTCAATGCCATGAACATCAACAGCTGCGAGGCGGGCCAGTTGTTGACGGGATCCCTTTGGGCCGAGGTTGACGGCAGCACTCAGCATGTCTGCAAAACCATTGGCACGATGAGCGGAAAATTCGCCGACGCGCTGTCGTCCCGCTATGGCTGCGGCTATCAGGGCAAGACCACATCAACGCTTGCCGGGGCGTCCGGAGCCATGAAGGATCAGGTTCCGGTAGACGTGAACTATGCCTGGAGAGCGATCAAGAAGAACGCCCTTCTGGCAGGGGATGCACGTCTGGCCGAACTCTTCATGACCATGTCGGGCACGATCATCACCCGGGCCGCGGCCAATGACAATGAAGGGCCGCGCCATCAGGTTATCACCCCCATGGCCTTCACCGGGCCCATGGTGCAGGCCTTTGTCGAGGGTGGCACCATCCGGATCCTGCGCTGCGATGAGACGGAGAAATGTCTCAATCCGACGATGCGCGACATTACCATTGCGCGGAGCGATGCGTTTTTTGCCCGGGTAAAGACCATCGTACAGGGCATCGCCAATGCGCTGCGCGATGACACAAAGCTGTCGAATGACGCGGTGGGGCTGATCGGCATGACCTCGGTGCCGGTCTATGACACGCTCAAGACCGCCGTGGCCTACAAACATCGGTTCTCCGACGATGAGGTGGCGCTCATGTCCGAGTTGGTCGCGATCGACTTCGCGATGACCTACACGCAGGACGCCATGCAGGAGATGGCGAAATCCGCCTCCAATACCGATGCCTTCGGCGATCAGATCGAGAAGTTCCAGTCCACCATAGGCCGCACCCTCGATGCTTTTTCGGTCTACCGGCAGGATGCCCAGCAAAAGTATCAGCAGGCCATCGCCTCACTGGAAAAGCTTGCCATGTCGAAAGCCGTTCTGGCGTCAGCCGGGGCGTCGAAATTCGCGGGGCAGATGGGGGTCTCGAAATGAGCGCGCCCAAAAGCCCTGCGATGCAGAAGCTGCATGGTCGTCCCGGTCCGCAGGTGAAGTTCACCTGTCTGGCCAATCCTGAAGGCTGGCATGAGCTGGCGAAACGTTATGAGGCCCTGCTCGACTTGCCCGTCATCGTCGGGCTGACCGGCGACAAGCGCCTCGCGCTGCTGCGCCACCTGCACACCTGGATCACCACCACGCGCAAGCGGGGGCCCACGATCTATTGCCTCGAAATGCTGCGCACCATGCCGCGCCACGAATTTCTGGCCTGGTGCCCGGGCAAGCTTTCGCATGCCGAATTGCTCGCGGCCCTTCCGCAACTGCCCTTCGTGGACATCGAGCGGCGCGAAGGGCGCACCTTCATGAGCCTGCGTCTTGCCGAGCCGGATCAGGGAGGAGCCGATGCGACATGATCTCAAGTCCGGCCCCGATGCCCGGCTCTCCCGGCTCACATCCTTTGGTCTCGAGGCCTGCCTCCGGCTGCCTGGGTATCTTGGACTGGTGATGCTGGCGGAAACCCTCCTGCGCCATCCGGTCTTCCAGAGCGGGTGGCACAGTCAGGACATTGGCATGCTGTCCAAAGCCCTGTTGCCCATATTCTGTTTCCTCGGCCTCAGAGGTGTGGCTGAAGCAGCCCGTCTGACCTACGGCGTTCTGGCATCGGATTATTGGATCCCCCGCAAATACCGGCTGGGCTTGCTCTGGCGCAGGCAAGATCGCCGGGTCGTCTGCCTCGAGCTTTCCGGGGCCATTGTCTGCCTGTCGGGCCTTCTTCTATGGCTTTCTCTGGCAGATGCACCTTCCGGCATGACGCCTCTGCATTTCGCTCTGGCCGGCCTCGCGGTGTCCGGTCTTGGCGCATTGGACCGCACCTTCTTCGAACTTTCTGTCGGCACCAGATGGTGCCTTGAGCGCCTTTGCCGTCTGTACCGTAAGGAGTGATCATGGGGACCTACGAGATCTACACCATTGGCGGTGGGTACTACCTTTACAACATCTTCAATTTTCTGGCCGCCTTCACCGCTGGCACACAGTTCCGGCTCTTCATGTCGATCGGCATCACCATCGGCATGGCAAGCCTGATGCTGCGCATGATGTGGGGGCTCGGCTTCCGCGACATCATGGTGCAATTCATCCTGATGATCCTTGTGGGGCTGGGCGGCTTCGGCATCAAGGCGCGTGTCGTGATCATAGACCCCACCGCCGGAACCATTCCGATCTACGGCACCGTCGACAATGTGCCCTTTGCTGTCGCCTTCCTTGGCAACATCACCAGCGAGACCGGCTATCACCTGACGGCCCAGATGGAAGCCTTGCTCAATGTTCCGGGCAATATGGCCTATCAGAAAAGCGGCCTCATGTTTGGTGCGACCCTGTTGTCCCAGGCATCCCGTTGGCGCGCGGTTTCGCCCAAAATGCACGAGCTCCTGGTCAATTATACCCAGAACTGCGTGATCGACGGCACGTTGCTCGGCCATATGGATCTGGAGACCGTCGCCAATACCGGTGCGCTGGAGGCCGAGATCACCGCCAATGTTCCACAGTCCCTGGCCTATTACGATCCGATCACCGGCCAGACAGAAAGCTGCAAGGAGCGCTGGACAGCCGTTCGCCAGGAAATCAACACTGAAGTGGACAAGGTGCTGGCCCAGAAATCTGCTGCCATGTTTCAGAGCCGGGTTGCGACCGGGGGCTCCAACATCTCCAAGTTGCGGGGAACTCTGTCTGACTTCCAGAGCATGATCGGGATGTCATCGGCCTCGGCGGTGGCCACAATCCGGCAGGCCATGCTGCTGAATGCGACCGATGATGCAATGAAGCGCTTCATCGCCGGATCTGGCAACGACGCGGCCATGGCGCTCTATCAGGCCGCGCGGACCGAGGTGCAGACCAAATCGTCCTACAATGCGACCGCCGCCAGTGCCCTGAAATGGGTGCCGCTCCTGAAGATCGTCTTCGAGGCCATGTATTACGCGGCCTTCCCGCTTGCGCTCTTCATGCTTCTGACGCCGATGGGACTGCAGGTCCTGAAAGGTTATGCCGGTGCCTTCGTCTGGCTTGCCTCCTGGGCCCCTCTCTCGGCCATCCTGCATTACATCGTCATCGACTCCGCTGAAGGCAGCTATCGCTCGGCCGGCGTCATCTCCAGTGACGGGACGGTCAATGATGTCGTGCTGTCCCTGTCGAACCTCTATCAGATGCAGGCCGTTGAAAATGACGTGGGCGCAACGGCCGGGTTTCTGATGATGTCGATCCCCTTCATCGCCTCCGGTCTGCTCTGGGGGGCAAGCAAGATGACCGGGCTTGCAACCTCCATGCTGAATGTGGGGCAGGGCGCCTCTATCGAATCCGGCCGGGAAGCGGCGACAGGCTCGATCAGTCTCGGCAACACCTCGATGAACATGATGCAGGCCAACAAGTTCAACACCTCAAGCCTGGTAGATGAAAACCGCTCGACCCTTTTTACCTCCAATGGCGCCACCGTCACGATGAATAAGGACGGAACCATGCGGCTTGGCCGCGGCTCGGCGATCTCGGAAAGCGGCTTCTCGGCCTCGACCCGCAACATGGTCACAGCCGAGATGGGCCGACGGTACGAAGAAGCGTCCTCGGCCGCCAAAACCCAGACATCGGAGCTCTCGGAGTTCATCTCCGGTGCTGCAACCGAAACACAAGGCTTCGTGAATTCGGTCACTGCCTCCAAAGGCACATCTGACAGCGGATCGGTTGATCAGTCCGGATCCAGCAGCGCCAAGGTCAGTCAGGCATGGGGCGTCATTCAGGACTGGGCCAAGCAAAACAATGTGTCGGAAAAAGTTGCTCTCGAGGCTGCAATTTCTGGTTCCGCAGGGTTAAGTACAGGCGTTTTCGGGGGATCAGCGACAGCCCGCCTCACTGGCGAAGCTTTAAATTCCGATTCACTCCAGCTGTCTCAAAAAGCATCCGAAAACCAAGATGTGATGCGTGCATTGGATGCCATCGACACGGCACGGGTCAGTTCCGGCTGGTCGAGCAGCGGCTCGCAAGCAACCTCCAGCGAAGGGGCAAAGCGCTATTCCCTGGATGAAGGGCGTCGTCTGGCGCAATCCGCCCTGCAGTCGATCAGCGAGGCTGAGACCGCCGCGCGGACCAAGTCGGAGATCAACAGCATGGGCTTCACAGCCGATGCCAATATCAACAACCTCATTGCCGACAAGCTGGAAGAGCGTGGCTACAAGGCCTGGCAGCGGCTCAACTCTTCCGACCCGGCCGATATAGCCCTCGTCAATGACATCACCCGCGAAGTCGCCGGTGACCTGATTGATCGTATGGGGGCGGTGACGGTCCCTGAGGAACTGCGGACCCAAGGGATCGAGACGCCGACCGCGGACTTTACAGCGCCGACATCCCGCGATTCCGCCACCATCGGCGGTGTCGAGATCAGCAACGGTGCCATGCGTGTTCAAGGCAATTCCGCCTTCGCGACCCAGCAGGACCACACCAATGATCGCATGATGGAGCTCAACGAAAGACAGATCCAGGACAGCAATACAGCGCGCGGGGAGAATTCGAATATCTCCCGGGAGGTGGTGCAAGGTTCAGACGACACTTTGATGGGGCGGCTCTCAGCCAAGGTTGTGAATGAGACAGCCCAGCTTCTCGGACTGTCCGAAAGCCAGGCTGAATGGATGATGAAGAACGATCCGCGTTTCCAGCAGGATGTGGGCGATGCCACATACTATTACTGGCAAAACAGCGCAGCGCTGAAAGAAGCCTCCTCTGCCATCCCCACCTCTGACCTGTCCCGTGACTCCGGGTCGGCGGCGGAGTCCGTCGCGCCGGGAAAGCCCCCGGAGGAGGCCCCCGTTGATCCTTTCAACCCGCTGGGGTTCTCGCAACTGCCCGCATCCTACACTGAACGGGACCGGGATCTTATGGTGCGCACCATCATCGGCGAGGCTGCCAATCAGGGGATCGAAGGCATGGCAGCCGTCGCCCTCGTGATCAAGAACCGGATGGACGATTCCCGCTATCCGGACACACCAGCCGATGTTGTCCTGCAAGAAAAGCAGTTCTCTGCCTGGAATGGCGATGGCTCCGGGAATGATCTCGTCCACAAATACGGACCCGGCTCAAAGGTCTATGACAATGCTGCATATGCTGCTGATCTGGTCATGATGGGGCAGATCCCGGACTTCACCGCCGGTGCGGTAAACTATTACTCTCCGGCTGGCATGCAGGCTCTGGTCGATCAGGGGTATCAGAACAATCTGATCCCCGGCTGGCTCAGCAAGGCAAACAGTGAACGCGACACAGATCCCGTTCAGGTGGGGGGCCACATCTTCACCGGACAGGTCAAGGAATAAAAAAGGGGCGCGAAAGCGCCCCTTACTTTATCCAAACTGATTCTGCATGGCGCCTGCGCCTATCATAATCCCACATTTCCTCGTTCAACTTTGAGATCCTGCTATCATCATGTTTCCAGCCGAACAGTCTTGATCCGTCTCTGGCAATGAGACCGGAATATACAAGCGGGAACAGCAGGAATCCGAAGGCAGCGATATCCGACTTTGTGGCAGTGAAAACCAAAGCGAGCAGCACCGTTCCACCGGCAAGGATCACTAGTCGCCTCAGCACCCAGAAAACAGGCTTCGGCCCTTTTGCAAGGACATCCGGAGTTTTCTGTGCTGCGCCCACACTGCCAATGCGCTCAGGCGCGGGGCCGAGGCGGGGAGTACGGTCAACTGGTTTCACAGGTACGGTCATGATGGCACATCCTCACAGGGATCACACAATAGCATTCTTCAACAAAACGGCCAAACACCGCTCGCGGTAAAGTTGAGATTTTCGACAGCTATGGCGTAGCATCAACAATCGTCGCCAAAGCCTTCTGCAGCATCATTTCCGTTTACACGGGGGCTCGTTCGGACATAGTCTGCGAGAACTGAATACCTTTTCAGATCAGACTGTAATTGCTCCCTTGACGCCGCCCTCGCAGAGAGAGCGGCGTTTCTTTTCAGTTCACGGCATCCTTCAGCGCCTTCGCCACGGACATCCTGAGCGCACGCCCTGCGGGCTTTTCAATCGGCTCGCCGGTTGCCGGGTTTCTCATCGTGCGGGCCGGGGTCTCGCGGACATTCAGCTTGCCGATACCGGGGATCATGAGGGGACGACCCTCCCGGAGTTCGAGGACAACCCTCTCCGCCAGGACATCCAGAAACCTGTCAGCGTCCTTCCGTTCGATCCCGGCACGTTCTGCAAGAGCCGCCAGCAACTGGCTCTTCGTCATCGGCTTCACGCTCATCACTTGCATCCCTTTTCAAACTTCACCCGCTCGAGTTGTGCCGAGCGCTGCGCGATGATGGTAGCGTCATTGACCGACTTCAAGTCGGTTGCGCTTGTTTCAGCCCGGGCAAGACCGATGGCACCTTCTCCTGCCGACATCACGGCCTGGGTATTCCGAATGGCACTGACCGAACCGGCTCCTGTCGCTGCTTTCGCTCCGAGGATGCCCAGGCCGACCCCCAGAGCGCCATCGACCATTGCAGTCTGGCGTTGGCGTGCGCGCTGTTCTGCTTCGACTTCGCTATACCGAGCATAAAGGTTCTGAAGCCGCTTGCTGAGTTCCGGGCAGCTCAACGCGTAGTCTTCCTTCGATGCAGGTTGCGTTGCCGATGTGACCCCTCCGAATGCTGTCATCGCGGTGGCCATCTGTGTGGCTGTCC
Organism: Gemmobacter fulvus; assembly: GCF_018798885.1. Classification (NCBI taxonomy): domain Bacteria; kingdom Pseudomonadati; phylum Pseudomonadota; class Alphaproteobacteria; order Rhodobacterales; family Paracoccaceae; genus Gemmobacter; species Gemmobacter fulvus. The sequence goes on from NZ_CP076365.1 coordinate 158,547, forward strand.
CTGGCTGAACGCAGCCACTGAGCACTGCCATCCCACAGACAACCGCCAATGATTTCAAGACCAGGTTCATAGACGCTCCATGTTATGATATTACATAATTATCATTATCTGCCCACGATATTGCCATACCGAACGCATAGCGATAATTATATGAAATACTATATTCGTGTAAATTGGTGACAACTCATGCGCAGCAAATCTTCACAATTGATCCGCGGCGGCCAGACGACGCAGCACTTCTGGCAGATGGCAACACAGGTCCTGAGTACGGGCCTCAAGGTTGCTGCCCTGACCTATGTGATTGCCTTTGTCGGCTTGCTCGCCCTGAACTTCCGTCTTTCGGAAATCAACGAAGGCTACCTCTACTGGATTGCGCATCTGAACGCGGATGTGCTGAACCAGCCCGAGTTCACCATCAGTTATACCGATCAGAGCGGTGTCAGCCGGTCGCGCACGGCCCTTGAATTGACCCATGATGCTGCATTGAAGGCAAAATATGACCTCTACGCCGCGGAGGCCGAACTCTACTACTACCTCGCCTATATTCCGGCGGTGCTGGCCGGACTTGCCATTGTTGTGTACTTCGCCGTTGTCGGCCGCAAACTTTCCGACATCGAGCACATCCGGGGCTCGCGCCTCGTCACTTCGGCCGAACTCAAGGAATGGTCGAAACGCAAGTGGCAGGCTTATATAAAGCAAGTGCCCGCGAAGAAGGGGACGACCCGCTATACCCTTGCGGGCATCCCCTTCCCCCCCAATACCGTCGAAGCTCAGACCGGCATCTTCGGAACGGTCGGCGTCGGCAAGACCAACTGCATGAAAGAGCTGCTCGCCACGATCCGCGCAGAGGGCGGTCGCGCGGTGATCTACGACAAGATGGGGGCCTTCGTCCGCAACTACTACAATCCCGAGACCGACATCATCCTGAACATGTTCGATGCGCGTTCGGTCGGCTGGTCTCCCTTCAACGAGGCTGACACCCCGGAGGCCTTTGCCCAGATCGCCGAAGTGATGATTCAGCAGCGCCCCGGCGCCAACGATCCGTTCTGGTCCACAACGGCGCGGCTCGTCTTCGAATATGCTGCCCGCTCGCTGATGGCGAACGGAATGAAGACGAACCGGGCCCTGCGCAATGCCATCCTGACCATGCCCGCTGAAGATCTGCAGCGCCTCGTGGCAAATACCCCGGCAGGCATGTTCTTTGGCGAGAGCATCGAAAAGACGTCCGCCTCCATTCGCGCCAATATGATCGCAGAATTGCGCTTCCTCGAGTTCTTGCGGGATGATGCGACTCCCTTCTCAATCCGCAACTGGGTGCGCTCCGAACGCCCGGGTTTCGTGTTCCTGAGCGGCGATGCCGAACACTCTGCGGCCACCCGCAATGTCATCTCCACGGTGATCGAGGTTGCAGCCAATGCGCTCATGACGGGTCCGGAACGCCGCGATCCTTCGCTGTGGTTCTTCCTCGACGAAGTGCCCTCACTGAACCGCCTGCCCTTCCTGACCTCCAAGCTCGCAGAGATCCGCCAGTTCGGGGGCGCGTTCGTGCTGGGCTATCAGGTCTATAGCCAGCTCGAGGATCTCTATGGCGACAAGGCTGCACAATCCATCAGTGGCACCCTGAACAACAGGGTGGTGTTCAACACACCGGATGCGCGGACGGCACGGCTGTTTTCTGACAGCCTCGGCCTGTCGGATGTGATCGAACATCGCGAAACGATATCCTTCGGGGCCGATGTCACGCGCGACGGCAACACTCTGAACGCGCAACGGGTCGAACGGCCCATCGTCACTGCCTCCGAGATCCAGTCCCTGCCCCAGTTCGAAGCCTATGTCCGCTTCGGCTATGATGCGCCAACGGCATTGGTGAAGTTCCCGCCGATCTCCACCGAGGATGTGGCGGAAGCCATCGTAAAGTATCATGGCAATGGCTTTGCGGTGGGCGAGCTGGATGCCACAGCCCCCCTGCCCCAGATGTCCGCTCTCGGACCCGGCAGCATCCAGGCCGATCAACCAGAAACCGGCTCCATTCTCCCCTTCAGTATGCTTTCGGCAAGTGTCCAGATTGAACAGTACCATGCCTGGTTCAAGAAGATGTCTGAGCCCTATTACGATTTTGCCCGGCACGAATTGGTTCGACGCGCCCTGCCCGAGCACATCCCGATCGCGTGGGAGAACTATTACTACATGCGCAACAAAGGCACCCAGGAGCCAATGTTTGCCCTGATCGACCACACCACTGAGTATGTGTCGAACATCCCCCGTGAGTTCCGGAAACCAAAGCCGAAGATCCCGCGCTACGAGGATGTCGTTGAAGCAGCGACGGCCGAGGCCGAACTGACAAAACGTACAAATGATCAGAATATGTCAGCTGCGGAAACATCTGCAAACAATGCGCCACGTGTTCTGTCTGAAGCTGCGCGTCTTGCCTTGAGCGATTAACATGCTGTCGGTCTCCAATGTATCAGGTGGCGCGGCTGCATCCGGATATTACCGCACCGAAGGCTATTACAAGCAAGGCACGCCGGAGGCAGAGGCCGCTGCGCAATGGCATGGCAAAGCCACCGAAGCCTTAGCCGAAGCCGGACAAACCCAATTCTCTGGCGCGATCGACGACCGGGTGTTTACTGAACTGCTGACCGGACAGGCGCCGTCCCTCGAGAAATCCGCCGACGGCAGCTTCAAGGATGGTCCCTTGATGGGCCGTTGGGTGGACGGAGAGCGGCAGCATCGACCCGGTCTCGATCTCACGTTCTCCGCGTCTAAATCCGTTTCGATCATGGCGTTGGTCGTCCAAGATGAGCGCGTGATCGCGGCACACGATACAGCGGTCAAAGCCGCAGTGACTTTCATCGAGGACAATCTTGCCGCGACACGGCGACAAGGCAGCTCTGGCGAGATCGAGGTTGTGCAGGGCGGGAAACTGATCGCTGGACTGTTCCGCCATGACACGTCGCGCGCACTCGATCCGCAGCTGCATACCCATGCCGTCATCGCAAACATGGTCATGGGGGCGGATGGCAAGTTCACCGCCCTGCACAATGACGAGATCTACCGCGGCAAGATGGTCGGTGGTGAGGTCTACCGGAATGAACTCGCGCGCAATCTGCAGGAAATCGGCTACCAGATCGAGCGCAAGGGCAAGGATCGGCTTGTCGAGATCGTCGGGGTCCCCGAAAAGCTGATCGAAACATATTCGAAGCGCAGTCAGGCGATTGCGACGGCGCTGGAAGAACGTGGCATTGCAGAAACCGCCGAAACACGGGCACTCGCCGCTCTGGCCACACGCGTCAAGAAGGATGGCAACCTCGACCGTTCGGCTTTGCATGGTGAATGGGTTCGGGAGGCGCGGGAGGCCGGTATGCCTTTGCCACTTCTGGAGGCCGTCAAACAGCAGTCCGAAGTCAAAGCCCGCTGGATGCTTCCCGGGGTGACCCGCGACGGCTCAGTTCCGGAACACCTCACCAAAGAGGCAAAGGCCGCTCTCACATTCGCAATTTCGCATCTGAGCGAGCGGCAGAGCGTCTATGCCGAGCGCGATATTCTGAAGGTCGCCCTGCCTCGCCTGCAGCTGGCATCTGTCAATGACCTTCAGCGCGAGATCAACAATCACCTGAAAGAAGGTCAGCTGCTGACCGCGGGCACTTCTGGGCAACAGCGGCTCTATACGGATCGGGAGACGCTGACCACAGAACGCGAAGCTCTGAAGGAGTACCGATCAGCAAAGAATGCGACCGCCATCGAGTTGCCCAAGTACAATGATGGCAAGAGATCGGGAGAAGGCAGCCTGAAATTGCTGCTATCCACCTCAGCTCTGACTGAAGGGCAACAAGAAGCTATTTTGACCAGCCTCACGGGAAGCTCGCGGTTCGTCGGTGTGCAGGGGCTCGCGGGCACCGGCAAGACCTACATGATCGATACGATGCGGCGCTATGCCGAACGAGCCGGATATGAACTCGACGGCCTTGCGCCTTCCGGCCGTGCCGTTGAAGCGCTGAAGGAGGCCGTGCCAAACGCCACCACACTTCAAAGCTGGCTGGTTCAGATCCGGGCAGGCAGCACGCCCGGCGCGGAAGACAAGTCGAAACGTATCCTCGTCGTGGACGAAGCTGGTATGCTTTCGGCTGCGGATATGCGCGACCTGATGAAATTTGCCAATGGTGCAGGCTATGCCCGTGTCGTCCTCGTCGGAGACACCAAGCAGCTTGATGCGGTCGGCGCTGGTCAGCCCTTCGCCCAGCTCCAACGTGCGGGCATGCCGACTGCTTTGATGGCCGATATTCAGCGCCAACGCCATGATGAGGGCCGGGAAGCCGTGCTGCACTCGATCCGGGGCGAGATCCGGGATGCCATGAAGAAGATCGGCCCGGTCCAGGAGCTTAGCAAGGACGGTCCGATGCTCCCCTCCGCCGTGGCTTCAAGATGGCTAGATATGCCGCTTCAGCAACGGGACCAAACCGGGATCGTTGTGCTGACAAACGCCGTTCGTACGGCAGTGAACAGCGATATCCGTGAAGGCCTGAAGCGCGAGCATCAAATTGGCGCACACGATATCATGCTGTCTGGCCTCTCACCCCTCGGCTTCACCCGCGCCGAAGCCGCAGATGCGCGGTCATGGAAATCCGGCGATATCCTCATTCCGACCCAAACCCATCGGAAGGAAGGTCTGGAGCGCGACCAGATCTATACCGTCACGGGTACTGATCTGCCTTCGAACACATTGACCCTCCGGCATCCCCAAAGCGGTGAAGAGATCTCGCTCAGACTGAAACAGGGGGACAGGATCAGCGCCACGCTGAGAGCCTATGAGCCGAATGAGCGTGACTTCGCGACCAATGAGCGGGTGAAGTTCAGCATTTCTGACAAGGACGCCGCTGTGATCAACGGCGCCCGCGGCCGGATCACGCAGATTGAAGATGGCAGCATTTCGGTGCGCATGGATGACGGGCGCAGGCTCGCCCTGCCCCGCGACAGCCTGGCAGCGCGCGGCATGGATCACGCCTATGCCGCCACGGCCCACGATTTCCAGGGCACAACCGTGGATCGTATCATCATCGGCATGTCAGCAACGGAGCAGATGGTCAGCCAGAAGGCGTTCTATGTGAACATCTCCCGGATGCGGGAAGAAGCCATTTTGATCACCACTGATGTTGAAGGCCTGACAAGGCGGATCGAACAGAATACCGGCGAGCGCCCAACGGCGCTGGATTCATGGCTGAAGGCTGAGCAGGAAGCAAAATCCGCAGCCACTTCGGCTCAATCTGAAAACCGAGCGCGTGTGTTGGAGCCAGCCAAGACTGAAGGCATTGCCGAGCGGGGCCATCTCGAGAAGGCGATGGAGAAGTTTTTCGACAATGCGACCATCGGCCCTGATCAGACTCTGTCCGACTTCCAGAGGTCGGCGGAGAAGCTTCAGGATTTGCAGAAACAGAAGACGATAGAAGGACCCATCAGATGAGGACTGTAGAAACCGACTTCGACTGGCGAATTGTACTGGGGGAGGAAGCCCGTGCAATCGTCTTGCAGACGCTCGAGCCAGGTTCGAAGCCCACCTCCAAGGAACTTGATGCTGCCATTCGGGCGCTGAACTTGCGGCTCGCTGTTGCGCGGGGTCAAACCGAAGGCGCTAACGACATCATCGCCGCGATGGGCGCACGCCTGGAAAATGCTGTCTCAACACTCACAAACCAGCAGCACCTTGTGATGATGGTTCTTGGCAAGCTTCATCGGGAGATCTTCCTAATGCGGCAAACACTCGGTCTGAGCGCTGTGACCGACAAATGGGAAGCAGGCGAAGTCATCGAAAATCTGAAGCGTCGCATTGAAGAGCACGAAGCCTTCATGCAGTCCGTGATGCCAGAATATGAGGACCGTTTCCCGGCCTTTGCAAAGGAAGTGGAGGAGCGTGCCGTCCGCGAGATTGCAGCCGTGCAAGCTGAGAACCGGGCTTCCCAGACGACCACTGAAAAGGGCCAGGAAAAGCCCAAGGGCCATGAGCTCGAACGGTGATTTTGGGGTTGGTCGGCGGCAAAATCCGCGTGGCACGGCGTGCCAGACTTACTGGCACGCCGTGCCACCACTTCCATAACACATTGAAATCATGAAAAAACTTCACCTTGCACCAAAATTCGAAAAAACACTGAATAACGTAGTTATTTCAGTGACTTACAGCTTGCTGCGTCAGGTGTGTAGAAAAAGCAGGAGGAACGACTGCTCCCCCACGATTTGGCTCAAATTCCTTCCTCGGGAATTTTCAACTTGTCCTGCCGACGATCGCCTTCGGCTGTCTGCTCTTGCGATACAATTTGCTCTGGTTCTGGCCTCGGCCTTCCCCACGCCATCACTCGCCGACACGCGTTGGAAATCCGGATCAACCTTTGTCCCCGATCAACAACCCGCAGGTTGGACATCCAGCGCATTCACCTCAAACGACGAGGCTCTTGAACGCGGGAATGCCTATCGTCGTCCCGCCAAAATCCGCTTCAGTGTCGATCCTGCCCTTACGCCCATCGCAAATCTGCGGAACCTTATCTCGACCGCCGAGGCAGGTCACATGGACTATGATGCTGTCGTGTACTCTGCCACCAAGAAGCCCCCTGCCCTTCCCACTTCCATGACGGTTTGCGAAATCCGCGATTGGATTGTCGCTACTCCGGGACAGAACCACGCCATTGGCCGCTACCAGTTCATTCCTTCGACCCTGTTTCGCCTGGCAAAGATGACCGGACATCATGACGGTTCAGGCTGTGAGGCGCTCTTCTCCCCTGCCCTTCAGGACCGCTGGGCTAACATTCTCATCAAGGAGGCGGGCTATCTCGATTTTGTTCAGGGTGCTCTTACCCCTGATGATTTCATGGACGCTCTCGCATCCGTCTGGGCAGGACTCCCTCTTGCTTCAGGCAAGTCGAAGTATCACGGGAAGTCTGGCAACGCCGCTACTCTCTCCCGCAATCATTATGCTTCCGCTATTGGAGCCATCTTTCCTGCTCAGGTTCGACTTTCCTGGAATAGCCCCTAGGAGGCCCACAGACGCCCACAGGAGGCTGTTGCACAGAAAACCCCCAAAGGCCACTCCAAGGCCCTAAAATCGGCCTCTCCTCTCATTCTAAGTCGATATCGGCCTTGTTGCACAACACTGACTGTCGAGGATTCACAACGTGAATCCATGCGGTTAGACGGGTTGCATGAGCAAGCCATCCCCCGCCCGCTACCGCACGACAAACTGGTCCAGTTACACTGCCTCGCTTTGCAGGCGCGGTTCGCTGTTGATCTGGCTGGACAAGGACATGACCTGGCTCTCGCCGCATGATGGCAGCCCCGGTCGCCCTGCGGTTTTCTCGGATGCCGCGATCCAGTTCTGATGGGGTGGACACCCCCGCCCGACGGCATCGCAATGTGCCATGGTGGTGATGTCGAAATCGCCACAGAGGAGAGGTGTCCATGGACGAGATTACCATAGTCGGGGTCGATCTGGCCAAGAGCGTTTTTCAGGTTCACGCCGCAAATTCAGACGGGCGAGCCGTCATCAGAAAGCGGCTGCCGCGCACTCGTTTCCTGTCCTTCATGTCACAGATCAAGCCCTGCGTGGTCGCGATGGAGGCTTGCGCAACCTCGCACCACTGGGCACGTGAACTGACTGCCCTCGGACACAACGTTCGTTTGATACCACCGATCTACGTGAAACCTTTTGTGAAGCGCCAGAAAAACGATGCCAACGACGCTGAGGCTATTGTCGAAGCGGCACTGAGACCAGCGATGCGCACGGTGCCAGTCAAATCGCAGGAGCAGCAGGCCCTTGCCATGCTGTTCCGGACACGCGAACTGCTGCTGACGCAAAAGACCCAGCTAATGAACGCGCTTCGAGCCCATCTGGCAGAGCATGGGGTCATCGTGGCGGGAGGTCGTCGATCAATTGATCCGTTCATCAGCGTTCTCGACGATGTGACAAACACGCTTCCTCATGTGGTGCGAAAGGTCGGGGCCATTTATCTGGACCGGATCGCCCAGACCGCTGGCGAAATCGAAGATCTGGAAAGGCAGATCGACGAGCAGGCCAAGGTGCATGAGATGGCACAGCGCCTGCGCACCATTCCGGGGGTCGGGCCGGTCACGGCTATGGCCGTCGAAGCTTTCGCTCCGGCCATGGAGAGCTTTGCGCGTGGCAGGGATTTCTCTGCCTGGCTCGGGCTTGTTCCCCGGCAGCACTCCAGTGGAGGCAAGCAGCGCTTGGGTCGAACTTCGAAAATGGGGCAGCGCGACATCCGCAGGTTGCTGATAAGCGGCGCGATGTCGATTATCCACTGGAGGGGTCGGAACGGTGGAAAGCCCGGATCATGGCTGGCGCGGATGCTTACATGTAAATCGCGGATGCTGACCGCCATCGCTCTGGCCAACAAGCTCGCCAGGATCATCTGGGCCATCATGACACGAAAGGACGTTTACAGGGATCCTGCGGGGGCGGTCTGCTGACCGCGTCCTGTCAGGAGCGTCGGTGACGCAAGTAGAGCACTGATCTCGTATGGGCAAAAGATCGACCGATCGGGGTGGGGCAGCCAGGGAAAGGCAAAGAGCTTCGAGCTCGCAGTTCTGATATGGCCTCCATCCGCGCATCACCATCCCGGCCAGCGGCACGAACGGCCGCGCATGAAGGCCTTACACATGTTAGCAGCCGGTCACTTGCTCGCGAAGATCACAAAAAATACTTGCGTAAGCGGGGGTATCCACACATGTCTGACGATCAAGGTGCTGTTCAAGCTGCCGCTCAGGCAAACGACCGGGATGGTGGCCAGCTTGCTGAAGTTGGCAGACCTGGACTGGGCCGTGCCCGACTATACGACCCTGTGTCGGCGGCAGAAAACTCTGGCTGTCCAGATCCCGTATCGGCGCGCCGATGGCCCCTTGAACCTGCTGGTGGACAGTACCGGGATAAAGTTCCTCGGTGATGGCGAATGGCAGGCGCGCAAGCACGGCGTGCAGGGCCGCCGCCAATGGCGCAAGGTCCATCTGGCCATGCATACCGCCACGTCCGACATCCGCGCCGTGGAGTTTACGCCCAGCAGCGACGGTGACAGCCCCGTTCTGCCAGAGTTGCTGGACCAAATCCCCGAAGGCGAGGAGATCGGCACAGTGACGGCGGACGGTGCCTATGACACCCGCCGCTGCCACACCGCCATCATCGACCGGCAGGCCACTGCTATCATCCCGATCCGTAAGAACGGGCGTCCATGGAAAGAGGACTGCCCGGCCGCGATCGCGAGAAACGAAACCCTGCGCGCCACCCGGCACTATGGCAGGGCATTCTGGAAACGCTGGACCGGATACCACGTCCGAATGTCAATCGGCGCGCAAAACTAACCCCCTATTGGAGTGAACCCCTCGGGCTGGACCACAGGGGTGCCATCTGAGCTAAGCCGCCTTTTGGGCGAATAGGGTTTCGAATTCCTCGGGGGTTCGGTAGCCGAGGGCGGAGTGCAGTCTCTTCGAGTTGTAAACCTGCTCGATGAATTTGGGCAAGCGGGCCGCGACGTCGGCGAAGGTTTCGTACCCGGCCCTGTAGACTTCCTCGACCTTCAGCGTCTTCATGAAGCTTTCGGCCTGTGCGTTGTGATAGGGGTTTCCGACGCTGCTCATGGAACCGCGCAGACCTGCGGCCTGAAGAGCATCGCGATAGGTTTGAGATGCGTATTGGCAACCCCTATCCGTATGATGGAGACAGCCTTCGGGAGGGTTTCGGTTGGCCACGGCCGAGTGCAGAGCCGCAAGTGCCAAGGGCGTGTCGAGACGCTGCGACAGCGCATAACCGACAACTTTGCGGCTGCAGGCATCCAGAATGACCGCCAGATAGCAGAACCCTGTCGCAACGCGGATGTAGGTGAAGTCTGCGACCCAAACCCTGTCCGGGTGATCAGGGATGATGTTGCCGTAAAGGTTCGGGAATATTGGGGAATCGTGCCTGCTGTCCGTCGTTCTGACAAAGCGCCTGCGGGGTTTGATGCCAAGTCCCGCCTCCCGCATCACCCGTGCTATCCTCTTGTGATTGACTACAAACCCGTGGCGACGAAGCTCATGGGTCACGCGGCGGTAGCCGTAGCATGGCAGTTCATCCTGGATGTCTTCGATGATGGCCGTGAGTTCAGCGTCTGTAAGCCCTTCGGCCTTGGCGGCGGGGCGGTAATAATAGGTGCTGCGAGGCAGGTTCATGGCTTTGCACCCCCGCCTGATGGAGCAGGTCCGGGGCCGCTGATCACGAAGGACTTCTCGCTGTTGTTGGCGGTCGGCATCCGCGGTGTTTTTTTGGCAAGATCCAGCTCCATCGTGAGCTGGCCCACCTTGCGCTCGAGGGCTGCGATGCGGGCCTCGTATTCGGCGATGACGCTGGCTTCGGCCTCCTCGTCCGTCAGATCGCCACGGTCGAACTGGGTCAGCCAAAGCTGGATGAGGTTGGCAGAGATGTTATGGCTGCGTTGCGCATCGCGTCGCCCGATGACGCCGGCCCGGATATCTTGGCAGAGCTGCAGCTTGAATGCGGTCGAATGTCGACGGTAGGGACCTCGTGATGTCATCGGCCTTCTCCAAACAAGGCCCGTTCAGCGTATCAGATCTTCAGGCTCCTGTGGTCCAGCCCGAGGGGTTCACTCCACTAGGGGGTCAATTTTGCACGCCGAAACACAAACCGAACGGCACCAGACGGTCCAACGCCCCTGCCGGCTCTGACCCGCGCAGCGCTTGGGCATCTCTGGTTTGAAAGCATCCACCCCTTCGAGGATGGCAATGGTCGCCTCGGCCGTGCTCTGGCGGAAAAGTCCCTCGCCCAGAACATCGGCCAGCCGAGCCTGATCGCGCTGGCCTACACGATCGATCGTAAGCGGTGCGTGAACCCCGTCGGGCTTTTAGATTGACGGTTTTTGGAAGGCCCAGGGCATGAGGTCGTCGATGCGCGACGCGGGGTAGCCGTTGGCGATGGCGGTCAGGGTTTCGCGCAAGTAGGCGTAGGGATCGATGGCGTTCAGCTTGCAGGTTTCGATCAGCGAGGCCATGCGCGCCCAGGTTCGGCCGCCCTCGTCATGACCGGCGAACAGCGCGTTTTTGCGATTGAGGGTTATGGGTCTGATGGTGTTTTCGACCGGGTTGGTATCCATCTCGACGCGACCATCGGTCAGGAAGATTTGCAGGCCATCCCAGTGGCGGTGGATATAGCCGAGCTTCTCGCCAAGGCGGGATTTGGCGGAGATCCGGCTGCGCTGATGGGTCAGCCAAAGGCGGAAGTCGGCAATCAGCGGGGCGGATTGCGCCTGGCGAGCGGCGAGGCGCTCCTCGGGTGAGCGGCCCCGGACGGTGGCTTCGATCTTGTAGATCTGGGCGATGCGGCGCAGGCCTTCGGCGGCAATTTCGGAGCCGTCCTTTTGATAGATGTCATGCAGCTTGCGCCGGGAATGCGCCCAGCAATAGGCCAGCGTCAGAGGCATGCCGCCCACGCGCTTTGGTTCGGCCAGGGCATCGTAGCCGGTATATCCATCGACTTGCAGGACACCCTGGAAGCCCGTCAGGATGTCCATCGCATGTCGTCCATGGCGCCCGGGCGCATAGGTGAAGACCACAGCGGGCGGATCACCGCCACCCCAACCTCGATCATCGCGAGTCACCGCCCAAAGGTAGCCGGTTTTGGTCTTGCCCGCCTTGGGGTCGAGCACCGGTGCCCGGGTCTCGTCCATGAACAGGCGGCCGGACCGTTTGAGGTGGATCAGCATCCGGTCGACGACCGGGCCCAGATGATAGGCCGCCACACCGCACCAGTTTGCCAGGGTTGACCGGTCCAGGTCCACGCCGCCCCGGCCATAGATCTGGCATTGGCGATAAAGCGGCAAGTGGTCGGCATATTTGGAGACGGCGACATGGGCGAGCGTGCCCTCGGTCGGCAAACCACCTTCGATCAGCCAGTTGGGCGTGTCCGCCTGGATGACGCCTGCATCGCAACGACGGCAGGCATAGCGCGGGCGGACCGTGACAATGACCTGGAAACGGGCGGGAACGATGTCGAGCCGTTCGGCCCGATCCTCGCCGATCTTCACCATGTCGGTGCAGCCGCAGGGACAGATCTTCCGCGCGGGCTCTATCACCTGTTCGATGCGCGGCAGATGGTCGGGCAAATGGCCAAGGTTGCGCTTGGCTGGCGGGCGTCTGGTTTTGCCATCGGCATTGCGTTCAGCCAGCGCGGCTCGGGCAGCCTCGGCTTCCGCGACGGCCATTTCCAGATCCTCGAAGGCCAACTGGCGCTCGTCGGGGGGCAGTTGCTCGGACCGCTTGCCATAAAGCGCATGGCGCAGCTCGGCGATGAGGTAATCCTGACGTTCAGTCTGCGCCTCCAGCCCGGTGACCTTGGCCTGCATCGCCACAAACGCTTCACGCACGGCAGGCGGAAGGCTGTCCAGATCAAAGGGGAGATCGGCGGGCGCAGACATGACGATTTATACCGCACGCCCGCACGATTGCCCATATTTACAAGGCGATCCGAGTCATTCTGTCGCGGTGGGATGCGTCGGTCTGGGCGCATGGATGCGGCGCCAATCAAGACCCGCAAACAGCGCCTCGAATTGCACCCGCGACAGCCGCATGATCCCGTCGCCAACCTTTGGCCAGGCAAAGCCGCCCTGCTCCAGGCGCTTGTAGATCATCACGATCCCACTGCCGTCCCAGAACAGAACTTTGATCCTGTCGCCCGATCACGTTTCATAATGCATCTCCTCCTTCAGAATCCGGGTAGGGTCATGGACCTGTCTGCAATCTTATCAAGCGCTTGCCTTGGCCTGCGCGCGGCTATTTCCTGCAAGCCTATCCGAACCGCCTCGGTTTCGAGCGCGGCCAGCGGTATTTTCCATGGGGCGGAATACAGGATCTGTGTCGCGGGGAGGATCTGCGCGCGGATCAGTTTGTGGACAGATGCCACGCAGACGCCGAGCCGCTTGGCGGCAGCATCGACGCTCACGGTCTTCTCCTCCTCGGCCTCGGGATCATAGGGTGGGATCGCGAGCCTGTCGCGCAATTCAGCCACGCGGACGGTCGTCCATGTCTCGTCATCCTCAGTGCGGCAGCGCATCCGGTTGAGGGTCACGGCAAGTTCCCTGTCTGGCCAGTGCCCGCCAAGTTTGCGCAAGATGTCGGCAGCAGTGCGCTTTGGCCCCGGTGGGAAGCGACCGGTTCGGCGCCGGGCCAGCCTGACCTCGGTGTGGCGCCCGCCGATCCAGTGAATGAGCAGAACGAAGGCGTTCTCCGCCTGATCGATGTCGATCACCACTTCCTCGATCAGCAGGCGCACCAGTCGCTGCCGCGCGCGGGCATCGGTCCCGGCGGCATTCCATGCCGAGGGCAGGTCGGTGGCGAGCCGCAAGAGGACATCAGGATCGACCCCGGGCCTCGCGATGAGTTCTGCGCCCAAAGCGGCAAGTTTTTGCTCGACCGAGGCCACCCGCTCCAGGGCTGCGTTCCACCGCGCCTCCAGCGTGCGCGCAACATGCCGTTTGGCGGGATCGACATGCTCATATCGCCGCTCGGCCAGTTCCGCGGCGTATCGTGCCTCATCAAGCTCCTTCTCGACAGCAAGCCGCACCACCTCCTGTGCCCGGGTGGCCTGCTGTCCCGCCAATAGGGCAGCCTGCACGGCGCGGCCGGAGACCGCTTCGAGCAGTTGGCCGGTCACGGCCGCATCGATGCCGCCCCCGCCCGCACCGATGCAGAGCCCAGCCCCGACATGGCTGTCATCGCCCCGACATTGGTAACGATGGGACAGGTCGGTCCCGGTCTTGTAAAAGACCCGCATCATCCGGCCGCACCTTGCGCAACGCGCCATGCCGCTCAGCAGCGCCTGTCCGCCGCGCCCGGATTTGCGGGCCGTTCGCTTTTGCATATGCGCGTTCTCCCCCAGCAGGACGCGGTTCTCCTCATAGGCCTGCCAGTCGATGTATCCTTCGTGATTGCTCTTGATCAGCACGCCCCACTCCTCGATCGCCCGGTGATGGCCGCTGGTCTTGCGCGCCTCGCCCTCGACCACCGCCATCCGATTACCGGTCCGGCCGAAGGCATAGGCACCAGCGTAGACCGGATTATGCAGCACCTGCATCACGCTGTGATAGGCAGGCTTGCGCCAAGCGATCTTGCGCAGGGCACCGTTGCGCAGGACCACTGGCAGATGGACATCGGCCGCGCGCAGCCACAGGAACACCTGGCGACCGCTGCCAAGCTCGCGGAACTTGGCGAAGATCAGGTGGATGGCCTGCCGGACCCGCTCATCAGGATCCATCTCAATCCTGTCGTCCTCGCTCCAGCAGAACCCAGGCGGCAAGGTAAAGCGGAGTTCTCCCCGCTTCGCCTTCGCATCGCGGGCCGCCAGCCCACGTTGCCGCAGAAGACTGAGTTCGTATTCCGACATGGTGCCCTTCAGCCCCAGCAGCAGTCGATCATTCATTTGACGCGGATCGTAGACCCCCTCCGGGTCAACGACCAAGGCCCCCGTCAAGGCGCAGAGGTCAATCAGATGATGCCAGTCCCGGCCATTACGGGAAAGCCGCGAGGCTTCGATGCAATAGACCGCCCCCACCGTCCCGGCACAGACTTCCGCGACCAGACGCTGGAAGCCCGGGCGGGCAATCAGACCAGAGCCGGAGCGTCCCAGATCCTCATCGATGACCCGGACCTCGGCGAAGCCGGTGTCGCGGGCGGCTTCGGCCAGCTGGTATTGCCGCTTCTGGCTTTCGAGATTCCCGAGCACCTGAGCCATCGTCGACTGGCGAACGTAGACGAGTGCGCTGCGGGCAAGGTGCTCAGCGGTGATCTTTGCGTGCATCATGACCTGCGCCCTCCGCAATCTTGCCCGCCGCCATCAGCAGCAGGTCTGCCAATGCCTCCAGGATCGCCGGTGTCGCGGGCGCGGCCGGGGGGCGGTTCGGGCTGTCGTTCAGGTCCAGGCAGAGCTGACTCGGCGTCGCTTGCTTTTGTTGCGAGAGGGGTCGGGGTCGGCAGGGCATGCGTATCCTCCTCGGGAATCGATCCCCCACAGGATGACGCAAGCTGACCGTGACGCATTAGATCGAGTGTCTGTGCAAGCGACCGCAAGGCTTCGAGAGCAACAACCGGCGGGCCGCTTTCCATGCGTGCGCAATAGGCGGCATCGCACATCCAGGGGGGCAAAGTCCGGAAGAACCCCTGCCGTTCCTCGACCAGCACAGAGTCCGATCCGTGCCTGCGTCCCCCATCGCGCGCGCGTAGAACCCGCCCGTAAAGAGGGTGCCAAGGATATTCGATCCGCAAATCACGCAGTTGGTATGTGGAATGAAAGCCGATCACCACGCTTTGACCTGAACACCACCATCGCCCCCGCCTTGGGCGCAAAGCCCAGCTCGGCGTGGGCCATGGCGGCCAGCCCATCGTGCCCCTTGCGGAAGTCCACCGGCTTGGTCGCAATCACGATCCGGACGGCCTGATCGGGGAAGATCACAGCGCCTTCCTCAACGCCGCCGCCAAAGCCGCCACACGCTCCGGGCTGCAGTCTGGCGCCACATGCAAAACTGCGCCGCAAATCTCGACCCTGATCACGCCAGTGCCGCCCACCGCGGCAGCGGCAGTATCAGAAATCGATGGCTCGATCACCAGCGGCACGAATGCCGGGGCCGCATCGATCGGCACCACCAGCTCCCCTTTACGCGCTTGAGCGCGCCATCCCGAAAGGTGCCGGGCAATCAGCCCATACTTCGCCGCAACATCGCAGACCCGCGCGCCGGGCTGAAAACTCTCGGCCACAATCCGCGCCTTGAGATCATCCGGCCAACGCCGACGGCCGGTCGGGCCATCAAGGACCTCGATCCGCGACACTCCATTCGACCCACGCACCTCCATCCGGTGCTCGTTTTGGTGCTCCATGGCAAGCCTCCCGCAAACTCAGTTGCAGGACGGCATGCCCGAAGTCACATCAAGCCGAAACCACGGGGCCGGCGCACCGCTTACGATCGAGCGGGAACGGAAGGCCTATTATGACCAGCTCGAGACCCACCAGAAAACGCTGGACGTCACCAGATGGCTGATCTGGTTCGCCGAGATCGTTCTGAAGGCGCAGCAGGTGACACTGACACGGGTCGCCTTCTTCATCGCCAAAGCGAAATTCTACGACCAGTTCCGTGATCGGCTGAACGACAGGCAGGCCAAAGTGATCGAACGCATGTTCCGCGAGGGGACCGATGGGTTCAAAGGCGGGCTAAGCGCCGAAAACTACATCGCCATTACCGGCACATCGCGCGCGACAACGACCCGGGACCTGCAGGACCTGGTCGAGATCGGCGCGCTCAAACGGACAGGGGAACGGCGGCATACGCGGTACTGCATATCCTTCGCAGCCATCGCCTAGTTTCAAGGATGAGAAAGGACGACGCACTCTAGGTTCTCACCAAGCTGGTCGGTTTCCCTGACCATGAAACCCTGAGTGCCTTTTTCGCCCTAGTCGCCGCAACGTGCAGGAGGGACCGATACTGCATCACAATGTCCTCTCTATCAGCCGAGTCGACGGCCGCCCTGAGCGCCCCCGAAGGCGGGAACGCGGTATCGGACAAGAACGGGATCGCCACAGCGAAAAATTCTAGCCCCTTGGCCCGATGCATTGTGGTAATCCGCACTCCCGGAACGGTGCGGTCGTCTGCGCCGGACTGTAGAAGTACCGTCGCGATCCCAGCAGCGCGCAGCGCCCCCTGAACCCGCTCCGCATCCACACGGCGCGCGCAAAGCACCCCGATGTCGAAGAAACGGATCTGATCCTCAGGCAGCGCCCGGACCCAGGCCACCAGCCCATCCAGTTCCTCTGCCTCCGACCGACACCCGACCAGCTCTGGGGCGACCCCGTGCATAAGGCTCACATAGCCACGCAAGGTGTCCGTCCCCTCATCGAGGTCGTCCACACTGACCCCCTCGAGGACGGAGACGGCCCAAGCCCGGATCTCTTGCGTGGTCCGATAGTTGAGCCGGAGACGTTTCGAGCGGCCCCGGACGTTGACCCCGCAGGCAAACATACTGGCCCGCCGCCCGTAAATCCGCTGATGCGCATCCCCAACTATAAAGAGAGAGTTGTGGTCCCCGGAAGGAGCCTCTGGCATGATCGCCCGGATCAGCCGGAACGCCTGCTCACCCATGTCCTGCGCCTCGTCCACAATGACCGCCGCGTAGGGGAGGTTCGGGGCTTCCGCGGTAAGGATTTCGGTCGCTTCTCGATAGGCGTCGTCTGGCTCGGCCAGCCCCTCACTGATCAGCCGGGCCCGGTAGTCGGCGAAGATATCCCAAAGGGACGCTCGCTTCTTGCGATCAAGCGGAGTTCCTCGCCCAGCCCGTGACGTTTTCACATAAGCTCTTTGGTCGGTCAGCCCCTTGGCTTGAACGATCTGCGCCCATTCCGCCCGAACAAAAGGCTCTGATAACCCATCGGGCAACTCATGGTCGTCGAATACCTCACGCCAGACCTGATCAAGCCGGTCCCGCGCCTCGCCGAAGAAGGCTACTTCGCGCGCAAAGCTCTTGCGTTTGAGGAACTGGGACACCCAGCGATCCAAGTTGATGACCTCGATCCGGGGCGGACGCGCGTCCAGATGCCCCGGGCAAAGGGTCCGTAGGTTCGCCTCAATGTCATGGGCGAGGCTGGTCGTGAATGTTGTCAGGAGGACTCGCTGGCCCGCCCGGCTAGGGTCTTTTTCGATCTGATCCGCCAAGTGCTTGGCTCGGTGCATTGCGACAACCGTCTTGCCGGTCCCGGCGCCGCCGCGGACCAGAACCGGCCCGTTGTAGTCCCGATATGCGATCTTTCGCTGGTCCGGGTGCAGGAAAATACGCCACCCCTCAAGCCCCTCCTCGAATACGCGACGCAGCTCCGCTTCGCTATCCGGGATGAAGATGCTCTGGCGGCTCTGCTCGGTCTCGATCATCTGGCCGAAGGTCAGCTCCCCGGCGGGTGCCTGCGGCTCCGCTTCCGTATCCCCGCCAATCCCAGTCAGGGTCGTGATCTCATCGTCCTTGTAGCCGGCCGCGACTGCGTAAAGGATCTGGTAGGTGAGCGGGTCGAACCGCTCCTCCGCCGACTCGAGGGCCTCGATCGTGGAAATTTGGCGGACCGCAGGCAACTCCTCCTCCGGCACCCCGAGCCCCCGCAGCCGCTCGTCGACCACCGCTTCGAAAAGGCGCAGGTTCGAGAGGGCCGGGCCGGCAACCGCTTCGACAACCGCGTCAAGCTCCTCGATCACCCGTATCCGATTGGTTTCCGGATCAAGCTTAACCCGGCGCCCGGCCGCCCATCGGTAGGCCTTGTCGTGCTCGTTCACGTGCACGAACATGATGTCGTGGCCCACTTCGAAGGCGATCGCCCGGTAGCCCTGATCAACTCGCAGGGACTTGATAGAGCTGTCCTTCGATCCCTCCACGGTTTCGAGGTTCAATCCGTTCGCGGTGGGGTCGGACATGTAGCGGGTCATCATGTCCATAAATTTGAGCGCCACCCGGTCGGGCAGCCTCCTAAGGCTCTTCATGCAGCCGATGTCATAGGAGACCCGCTTATTCGTTATGCTCGTCATGTCCGTTCCTCCTGAAGGGCGGTTTCAATCCTGCTGATCGTTTCCCCGACGGTGTCGGTTTCCGGATCAAACCGGATCAGGGTCCAACCGACCCCTTCATAGTTAGCCTCAGCGACCGCGACGCGCGCATCCGCCCATCCGAACTCCATCGCGCCCACCACGCGTCCGCCCAACACGAGGTCGTCGCCAAAGTGGTCCGGACCCGGCATTTCAGCCGCAATCAATCCGTCGATCAGCGGATGGAACACCTCGTCGCAAAGGGCGCGTGCCTCTTCCCAGGCCGCAGCCCCGGGGCCCTGACCACCTTGTTCGGTTGGTTCGGACATGTCCGGCGGCGCAAGCGTGTCAAGGCCGTCAAGCTCGACGTGAAGCCCACGCGCGCCCTGGAAGAGGTTCACGAGCCGCCAGAGGCCCCGCCAGGCCTCCGTGTAGAGCGTTTTTGAGGCCGGAACCTGACCAGGGTCCGGAAGGACGGCACGCAAAAGAAGCCGGATATCCCTGTCGGACTGGGCCCAGTCCGTCGGAGAAATCTTCTGACAGGCCAGATAGAGGTCCAGCGCGCGAGTCCCAACATGTTCTAAAGCGTCAGATGAGGCAAGGAATGTCCCGCTGTCCTCAGAGAGGGCCGCGTGTCGTGGAAGTTGATCAAGTGGGCGGCCCGCCTTCACAAGTCCACGGATCAAAACAGATCGGATCGCAGCGTCGCTGTCTGTATCCCCATTCAGTAGGCGCTTAAGGGCTTCGAAAGTGCTCACCCTCTGAAGCGCGCGCACAGCCTCCGCATGCGGGGCAAGGAGGGGACTCGCGAGTGCCCGGCCCAGGGGACCGGTCATGTGCGGCGTAAGTGCTGCCTCCGACAGTGGGTTAAGGTAGCCCTTGTCATCATCCGGGTCGAGGTCTCGCCACGACAGGGTCCAGACGCGCACTTGCCCTGACCGGATCATCAGCATCCGGTCCAGCAGGTCCTGCGCGACCGTTGATGCGTGATACTCGATCCCGTCCATCTCGATCACGACGGGTAGCCCGCCGCTACGGCTCACAGGCGTGAGCAGAAAGTCGACGCGCTTGCGGGGCAATCCCCGGAACCGGGCGTCGATTTGCACCTGCGGCTCGATCGTCCAAAGGCGCGGTGCGTCCGGCAAGCCCGCGCGCAGAACGAAACCACGCCGGCCGCCCGGGAGCACCTGCGGGGTGAGCGCCCCATCGCCGTAAAGGGTCGCGAGGGCTCCAAGCAGCCGCTTCTCCAGAGCGCTTTCGACAAGCGCCCCCCGGATCGAGGCGTCAATCCCGGTCTCCGTACGGGTCAGGCTGTCCCACTTCTCGAGGATCGCTTCCATCAACTGACGCGCGCGGTCACGGTCGGGTTCGCCCGGGCCAAACTGGGATCGGTAGGGCTTCACGCAGCGAAAACACCCGTTCCGGTCCGGCTCTTGGTTGCAGGGGCAGTCCCTGAGCGCTTCGGCAGCGCGGTTGATCACGGCACGCATCGTGTCCGGGTGCTCCCCGATCTGGCGCAAATAACCCGAGCCGCCCGGGACGGAATCATAAAGATAGAGGCTGCGAACTGTGGTCATCCCGTTGAGCTGCGCCTCGAAGATGGTGGATCGTATATGGTCCACCTTCCCGGCAAAATGCCGCCGCATGCCGAGGTTGATCGCGGCCACGAAGCTTTTCAGGTCATCATTATCCGCGTCCCCAACCACAGGGATCACGATCCGGATCGCTTCGGTGTCGAACTTCCGCATCAGGAAGACGCCGGTCTCCCACCGGTCACGGGGCAAGGTCTGATCCCGCATCACAAGACAGTTCGGCGGGTGCGTTCCCCGGTCATCCTCACCTCGGGGCGGACCCTGGAGTGATCCGCAATGCCGACATATCCGGAACGGCTGCGCCGGACGGCGCTCCCCGGCGATCTTCGGCCCTGGGAGGGCCGATTTTGGTCCGAAATTGAAGTCCCGGAACGTACAATCAGGAAGGAACTCAAACCCGAACGGGGCGCCCGTCTCTCGGCTTGTAAACCAGGAGGCTGCGATGTCTTGCGGCCCATGGAACGGCATGAGGAGCCGGTCGAACTGCCGTTGGTCCCGCTGATCCCCGTCCCGGATCGCCGCCTTCTCCTCACTGTCGATTGCGATGACGGACTTGAGCTGCACCACATCATGCTCGGAGCCACTATCCGACCACATCTCGTCCCCGCATTGCGGGCAGGTGCGACTCTCCGCCCCCTCGATCCGGTGCGCGACATGGGAACAAGCGGGGCAGAAGGTCCAGCGGTCCAGATCCTCCTTCCCGATCTCGATCCGGTCGATCTGCACTTGACGCCCGTTGGCGTAGAAGAACTGGCCGGGGGCGAATTCGGATAGGGCCGAACTGGCCGGACGGGAATATTCCACATGCAAAAGCCCGTCCTCGTCGCGCGGGACCGCGCCATCGTTCCGTCGGGACAGGATTGAGGTCAGCTTGACCCCCTCTTCCGGGAAGGCATAGTTGGGCAATATTCCCTTGTCGGTGAGGAACTTGATCACCGGCACCTCGTCGATCCCGCTCCGGATCATCCGGTTGATCTCGGTCTTGTCACGATTGATGTCCTGCTCACGACGCAGAAATTCTTCTTCCGTCAGCTCTGCGCGCCGCTTCTGGAGGCGCTTGAGCTCCTTGGTCGCCTCGTCCCGCTTCTCTACCAGGCGGGCTTTATCCGCGGCGGCTGCGTCAAGCGCGGCACCCACACGCCACCCGATCGAAGCAGTATCCGTGCCGGTCAGGAATGATCTGATCCGATCAGCCAAATCCGTCCTAACCTGGACCTCCTGCGGTAGCCCAGACAGAAACTGTTCCGCCAATTCTGTCCCGCGATCCCGGATCAGTTCCAGCCATTCTACTGGGAAACCTTCGATCGCGCCGGAGGCCCGACGCTTTAGGACGTCCCTGACCTTTCCGTAATCCCCGCTCTCCGATGAGGCGCAGACATAGGCATCGAGAGTGAACGCTGTCACTTGACGCAGTAGAACCTCCTCGGCCGCCAAGAACACTCCCGGTGGGCGAACCTGCCCCGCCAGCATCGGCGTCGGGTCTTCCCAAAACTGAAGGTCATGCGGGCGAGCGTTGGCGAGGACCATGTTCAGCGCGTTCCCGTCGCGCCGTCCACTCCGCCCCATCCGCTGGACGTAATTCGCCTCCTCCGGGGGAACAGAACTCAGAAGCAGGGTGGACAGGTCCCCGATGTCGATGCCCATCTCCAGGGTGGGGGTGGCCGAGATCAGGTTCGGGGCCCAGCGGGTCTCTCCCTTAATGAATCCGGTTTCGACCAGCAGCCGCTCATTCGTCTCGAGTATCCCGGTGTGTTCGCGGGCGACGACCCGATGATTACGGTCCGACATGAGGGCCCGACGCAGGGCGGGACGATCTGGCCGCTCAGCCGCAGCGAGGTACCCGTCGCAGCCGATCCGGGTACAACGTGACCCGACGACCGTCTCCGCGTTCTGGGCAAGCCCGATCTCGCGCCTGCCGCAGCAGTCACAGGTGAGCCCGATCGTGGCGGTGGAGACAGACACCCGCTCTGGCACGAGGAGCCAGGCATGACGGCCTTGGTCGTCTGGTCCGTTGACCCGCCGGACAATGTTGTCCGCTTCGAGACGGCGCAGAAGGATCGGGTAGATCGTATCAGGGTCTGTGCCGTAGCGGAGGTCGGACGGCCCGATCGTCCGGAAGAGCCAGTCGCGGTACCAGCTCGCCGTGCCGGAGCGCGTGATCCGTTCGAACCCCATTGGAGCGTGGCCGAGCGTCACCGGGATCGGAGCCAGACCCCGCCGACCATCCGGGAAGGGCAAGGAGCCGGACTTTCCGACGCCCACCTGTATGGCGGCTGCAAACCAGTTCAGCCCGTAGGTCCCTTTGCCGGCCGCAACTGCGCTCTCAAGGTAGGGGTGCGCTACAGAACCCTGCCGCCGCATCCTCTGCACCACTCCGGCTAGAAGCCGGGTTAAAAGCACTGGGTCAAATTCGGGGGCACCGGGCAGGTCATTGCGGAGTTCGCGGGCCAGCCGCTCCGCAGAGGCCCGCAGCAGGTTTGCCGGAACCTCCGCGACCGCCATCCCGTTAACCTCGAGCGTATGGTTGAAATGAGCCCGGTAGCTGAGGTCAACGAAATATTCCCAGCCCAGCCGGATCTGGATGTGTTCGAGAAAAACCGGGTCGGTGATCGTCGTCCCGTTCTCGATCAGGTCCCGGTACCGGCGCCGCCAAGTCAACTCCTTCGGGATGAATACTGCGGTGAACGCGTCTGGGCCCAGCTCTGCCAGCTGAGCCCGGGGGACATCCTCGATGACCTCGCGCAGGCTCATCGCTCCAGACTCGGCGCCGCGGAGCGCGGTATAGAGCGCCTTCTGATAGACGGACAGGGCGTTCCGGGTTTCGGCGACTGCGGCGCGATGCGCCGCGTCCTGCACCGAGTCAGAGAACATAAGAAAGCGCGGCTTCGTTTCGGGCCGCTCTTCGTTCTGCTCCGAGGTGTAAAGAGTCCCTGTAATCCCGGTGGTCAGGCGCGCCGCCCGCATCCCAAACAGGAGGAGTCCGCGCGCCTGTCCGCAGGCGGGGCAAGTCCGGTCGATCCGGCCGTTGGTGTCGGTCGGGTTGTACACCCAGACCGGCGAGGCAGATCCCGGCTCTACCCCGTTATGGTCCGCGGGGGTGAATTCGACGCTCTCGGAGTCCAAGAGCCCCTTAACGATCTGGCCACCACTGCCGCTCGCCTGGACCATCCGGTCGATCGAGTCGTGGTAGATGAGCCGGATTCGGTCCGCCCCGTTCTCGTCAAAGAATTCCTGGTAGAGCTGTTCCAGATCGGCATGCAGCGACTTCGATTTGGAATCTTGGCGCCCCAGATGGGCCGTTGTCCCGCAGCGGTTACAGTTTACGACCGGCAGGGTCCGTTGACGCATCTGTCGGTCCAGATCCATGGCATGGAACAGGTCCAGTTCGGAGCGGGCCCCGTTTGGCTCAAGACGTGGCAGGGTTGTGACCATTCGGGACATTTCGCGGATCCAGAGCTGGAGCCGGACATTGAAAAGGGGGCGCGGGCTCTCCGCAGAGCCGGACCGGGCCCAGGCGACCAGAGCTACGATCAACTCGGCGAGCGCGCGCGTGTCCGCTTCCGGCCAGTCCCGCAGGACCCGGACCTGTCCAAGCCCGGCAGCCGCCGCTTCAAGCGAGGCGGGCCCCTTATGCTCGGCGATGATCTTCAGGGTACGCTGACACAGGTGATGCTGAAGGAGCCGGTCACCGAGTGCGATCCGCCAAGCCGCGTCGGCAGAGTCCCCCGTATCCAAGAAAGCGAGGTCAGGGTCGGTCCGGTCCGGGAAAAGACCTGCGGCCAGCCGTCGCGCCGCACGTGGCTGGTCCATTTCGGCCGCCTCTTGCAGGGCCGCGTGGATCTCGGTTGGGTCTGGAGTATCCAGGTATTCCGGGTCACCAAACACTTCATTGGGGTTTTTCCGGGATTCCCGGACCACCGCGCCTGCGTCAAACGGCTCCCCAAAGATCGTTTCCGCATAATGCCTGAGCTCTGTCGCCGCCTCGTCTCCAGAGCCGAGCGTGGCAGAGGATCCGACGCAGATCAGATGCCCTTTGGGGGTGTTCAGGCGGTATTTCAGACGTCGTAGCAGCAAGGCAAGGTCCGCCCCCTGCGCGCCGTCGAACGTATGCATCTCGTCGACCACGAGAAAGCGCAGGCTCTCCGGATCGTTCCGTTCCCACAGCGGCTTGTCGCGTCCGCGCAGGAGAAGATAATCCAGCATCTTGTAGTTCGTCAGCAGGATGTCGGGCGGGTTCTTCCGCATCGTCTCGCGATGCGTAATGACGCTGTCCGAGGTCACCTCATGCGCCGGGTTTTGCGGCTCTGCATCCGCGTAGATGCCCGCGCGCACCCCGTCGAGTGAACCGATATCGGAAATAGCCGCCGCGATCCGGCGCGCCTGGTCGGTCGCGAGCGCGTTCATCGGGTAGATCAGGATCGCCTTGATCCCGGGCTTGCACTTGTTGCGCCGACAGTGGTCCAGGATCGGCCAGAGGTAGGATTCCGTCTTCCCCGACCCGGTCCCGGTTGCAACCAGCGTCGAGCGCATCGCCATCCCGCTCAGCCGGGCGAAGGCGTCTGTCTGGTGCTGATAGGGGGCGAAGCGCAGCGGCACCTCAGGGAAGGGCTGTTCCCATGTCCCGTCCGCCGCCCCGTCAATCTGCCGGAACGGCATATCGACGGAGACCCATGGGCCCTTCATGAAGTTCCCGGGCTGGGCGATGAACCGGTCCACCATCCCGTCGAAGGCCGGGCTGGTGCTGTTCAGCGTGGTGTGGACCAGTTCGCGCAGGCTGTCCTGCACATGACGGGCGAGGAGGATCGGGTTCATCTCACGCGGCCTCTTCGGATTTCAGCCGCTCGAAATGGGCCCAGGCGCGGCGGTAGTCCTCGATCCGGTCGCATTGGGTGAAGGGGCCGACGTAGTGGCGGGTGACGATGCGGGGGCCGCCGGGCATCGTGTCGTCGATGGCGGTGCAGGTCAGTTCCGACGGGTTGTCGGCGAGGATCTTCTCCCAGGTGGCGCGGCCGGGGCTTTTGCCGCGCTCGTCGAGCCAGCCGACGCCGGGCAGGCCCTTGGAGCAGGTCCAGACGATCCGGCCTTTCTGGTCGTACCAAGTGCCCGCTTCGTTCTCTTGCAGGACTGGGAAGTAGATGCGGTAGATCTCGATCAACTGGTCGAGGGTCAGGCCAAGCACCTGCGCGACCAGCACGTCGATCTCGACCAGCGCCATGCGGCGGGCGAATTCGGTTCGGAGGCCCGCGGTCCGGTCCCATGTGGCCGGGCCTTCGACTGGGCCTTCAAGGCGCAGTCGGGGATCAAGTGAGGACCAAGGGAGAGCGTCTAGCGTAAGGGCCTGACGGTCCCAGAGGTCCGCATAGGCCGAAGTCAAACAGGCGAGACGCAGTGAACGATGAAGCGCCGTGGGCGCAACCTCTGACCAAGGAAGAACGCTGACGTCCCGGTCGTGAAGGTTTGTCTTCCCGCTGGCTTTGATAGAGTAGTCGTATGCGAGGGAAGTTAGCAGCGTAGCAGCGTTAAGCATAAGGCGTTCATCATCGAACGCCATGCTGTCCACGCTATTCACGTGTGCCATCCCCCGCGCAATAACGGCGCCGACAAGACTCCGCTCACTGTTCAGGTTGATCATTTTCCTGACTGCGAAACGGAAGTAATCGGTGTGCCGCTTGGTGTGGTCCCAGCGACAGCGGGTTATGGAACGGTTGTATTCTTCCAGAGGAAGGCCCGGCCCGTAGTTCGTCCTAGGAAGAAAGTCTTCTCCTATCGCGGCGAGATCGATCACATCATAATCAGCGTTGGTCCGCGATACCGCCTTCGGCGTCTTGTAAAGCGGGTTCCCGACGTGAAACAGCGGCCCCTGAATGACCATCTGATCCACCGGGCGAAAGCCTGTTTCGCGCCGGATCGTCCCGTCTTTCTGTGCGTTCGTTTCGTCCCATAGGCGGTTCATCTGCCACAGGGGAATCTCAACCGTCCGCTCGCCCGTCGCCGTGCTCACCGTGCGCTCGATCTTTGGGATCGCCGCGTCCAGTTTCGGGAACCGCGACATCTGGCGGAACACGTCGAGGGTCCGGGCGGAATAGGGCTGGATGAACCGCGCTTCTTCAACCGGGACCGTCTCCTCCTCTGAAAGGGCATGGATCACTGAGAGTGCATGATGATCGATCCGCATCACGCGGTCACGATGGCCGCGGGTGTCCCATTTGCCGTCCTTGCCCTTGATGCTTGGGATTTCGCCTAGGCCATCTTGGTCCGCATAGGAATCCTCGATCTGTGAGGGGAGGAAAGCGTTTGTGAACTTCTCGAAATAAACATCACGCGCCTCACCCCGATAGATGTTCAGGCTAAACTTCACCTCGTCGTGAACCTCAGCAAAAGATTTCGTCTTCATCTTGTTGCTGAATTCGAAGTGTTTCGCGATCCGCGCATACCAGTGCCGGCGGAACGCCCCCGACTTCGGGTCTCCGAGATGACCGTCCTGATGGATCAGCGCCGCATATCCCTCGGGTGCTACCAGCCGGAACGACAGGTCGATGAAACAGCGATAGAGGTTGTTTGACCCGCCCCCGGCGAAAGGGTTCATCACCTCGGACGAGGTCACCTCCATCGCCCCCCGTGTCGACACGAAATCCTGAAGGAAGGCCTCGACCGCCGGAACAGTCCTCCCCTGACGCCGCACGGCCTGTGCCTTTGGCAGCGCCTCAGCCATCACCTTCTTCGCATCAGAAGCCGACAGCCCGGCATAAAGCGGGTCGATATCCGCCAGCACCAGACCCTCGTTCCACGAGGGCTTGGCCCAAGGCGGGTTCCCGACGATCACGTCAAACCCGCCCCGCGCGCGCATCACGTCTGCAAAGATCAGGTCGAAATGCACGAAGCGCTCGCGCTCGGCCACCTCCACCGCGACGCCCAGCCAGTCGAAGGTCTCGATCAGCGCCTCGACATTGGTTTCACGGAACAGGGTGTCCTGATCCTTGGTCTGCCGCTTGGCGGCGGCCCCAAACAGATCTCGCGCCGGGGCGTCAGGCTCCAGCTGGTCGAAGAAGTCGGGGGACGGGTTCTTGATGTCTGCGGTGGTTTCCATCGCCAGCGACCCGTCGGCAGAGAACCCGCCATCAAGGATCAGGCGCATGCCTTCCAGAAACTCGCGCCGGTTGGGCAGCAGATGCGCCTTGTCGAGCGGCCAGAGCCAGAGCGCGCACCACGCGTCCATCGCCGTCTTCAGCCGCTTGTAGGGCAGCGTGTTGGTGGCATGGTCCGCCCCGATCAGGTGGGCGTTCAGCCGTTCCTTCTGGTGGAAATCCATCTGGCTGTTGCCCGGGATCGCCTTGTCCGGCCACAGGGTAATCGCGTCATTCGCCGCCGCCCGGGTTTTGGCGAGGTCATCGGCCACACGGTCGAACAGCGCCTCGGCGACACGGCTGAGCTTTTGAACCAGCATCACCTCATGGCGTTCGAGTTCCTTGAAGAAACCGGCCTTGCGCCAGGCCTTGATGTGATCCTGCGCGGGCTTGGCGAAAGGGGCGATCGACTTGTCCTTGTCGAAGTTCGCCATGTCCTTTGCCGGGAGGAGCCACTGCCAGACGTGGCCTTCGGGCAGGCGCTGGCGCCAGCCGATTTCGTCCGGTTTCCCGTTGAGCCAGAGGTCCGCCTGTTTCTTGGCAATCAAAAGCCCCGGCGAGTACGACGCGCGGCGCGCCCCGATCAAGGAGTTTCCGGCATGAAGCTGGTCACCGAACCAAGGCGAGAAGTCGCTACCGTGGAGGCTGTTAAGCCAGAGCGAGATCGCGCCCAGTTCGACCGCGATCGGGTTCAGGTCGACCCCGAAACAGTTGCGGTCCGCAATGTAGGCCCGAACCCGCTGCTTCTGGATGACGATCTGGTCCTGGGGGATGGTCTTGCCCAGTTCCTTCTGTTTGCGCTCCAGGTAGAGATCGGCCAGCTGGTTCGTGGTCTCGACCAGGAACGCGGCGGACCCCATGGCGGGTTCGAGGATCTTCAGGTCAAGGAGATCGTCCGCCTTCAGGTCCCGGCACCGCTCCATGAGCGCGTGCTTGACCAAAAGTCGCGCCAGCGGTTCCGGCGTGTAATAGGAGGCGGATTTTTCCCGGTCCCGGCCAGCGAGCCGGTAGATGAAGGTCCCTTTGGGGTAGACCAATGCCTCTGATCCGCTGAACACGATCTCATCGGGGGCGAACTCGTTGATCCGGCTGCGGGGGACGAACCAGCTCGGGGCCAGCTTGTCCACCTTGTCTCGGCGGAACGCGTCCTCCTGTTCGGCATCTTCGCCGTCGAACAGCTCATCTTCAACCTCATCGTCCGGTTCAGACGCCTCGACCTCATCCCCGTCCTCGGCCGCGTCATTCGATCGGCCCTTGCGCGGTTTCAGCTCGATCAAGTCAGTCTTGGCGACGACCCCGGTGAAAGAGATCAGCGTCTCGTAGACCGCGCCAAGTTGTCCGATCCCGAGTTTGGCATAGGAGATCCGGCCAGTGCTTTTCCCGGTTGAGCGGAGCGACAGAAGACGGACCACCTGTTGGACCGCCTCATTGCGCAGGCGAAGACCGTTCAGGATGGGCGTGCTTTCGGGGTCGAGCAGGGACACCTTCACGGAAGGCAGGCGCAGCCCGCTTCCCTTTTCCTCGTCCACAAGATCAAGACCGCAGTAGAGGAGGTCGAGAGTTCGCTGGAGGCTTTCCCACAGGAACGTCCCCTCCCGATCGGCCACCGTCCGCAGAGGGACGGATTCAAGTTCCCGAAGCGCCTCAAGCGAATAGCCGGTCGCGTAGATCGGGTTGCGCATGTCGAGGAGATTCAGGCGCGGGTTCGCCTCTGCGTAAAACAGGAAAAGCAGCCGGTACATGTAGCGCAGGGACTCACGCGACAGCTCCGGTCCGTCAATCCAGACCCCCTGATGCTTCCCGCCAGTCACCGTGATGACCTCTTGGCCAAGCAATTCGATCGCGTCCCGGACGGTCCGCTTGAGGGAGGTGGTGACCGCGTTGGCGTTCCGCTGCGCCTCCTCTTCCAGCCGGTCCGAGATCGGCGCGCCCTGATCCGGGACCCGCGCTTCGCGAGAAATCAGGCAGGCCATGACGGTCAGCGTGTCCCGATCTGCCCGAGTAAAAATCTCCTGAAGGTCAAACCGAAGCGCGGACCGAGCGGGCCACTTTCGCTTGTCTATCAGGACGATTTGCGAAAGGCCGAGGATGAGCACATTACGGGGGCCGTCTGAAAGCTCGAAGACCCCCTCTGCGAGGATGGACTCGACGGACCGATCCACAAGACCCGTCTCGCCCCCGTCTGGGGGAAACTGGCCCGCGGTGAAGGTCGCCCCAAGCGGGTCTGTCGCCTCGTCATCCGCAGCGGGTATCGGCGTCTCGATGAACCAGAGCGCATCCCTGCCCGACGTGTCCGCGACGCGGGACACGAGCGGTATCACCGGCGCACCGTCTAGGGCCGTGTAGGCAGTCTCCCTCTTCCAAACATAACCGAGTGCTGCGAGGACCGCATGATGGGCATCCCGGACCAGCTCCGCCCGCCGGGTCCGATCTGAGACGTTCCGGACCTGCCGAAGCGCCTCGATGGTTGGGGTGGCGACGCGCACCAGCCTCTCCACCGGGTGGGCGCCCGTCTCATGACCGGCCCATCGGGCAGTGATGTCCTGAAGCTCGTCCTTAAGCACGTCCGACAGGGTCCCGGACGGGAAGAACTCAGCCTCGTTTTCGATCCCGATCAGGTCCATTCGGTCATCCCACAAACACTGCCTTGACGTCCACATGCGGGTTTGGGTCGGCAACCATCTTCCGGGTCCGCTCAAACCATTCTGTCCAGTCGTTAAACAGCTTGTCGATCTCCTGCTCCCGCTTGCGGCGGATCGTCAGGCGCCTCTTCTCCACTGGGCTCATAGACACATCGCTCACTGGCACGTCGCCGAGGTCGAGCGTGAGTTGGGCCCGGAACCGGGTTTCAAGGGCGGCAAGCCGATCGAGGACCGCTTCCAGGTCCCGTTGGATGTCCGTCTCACGGGCCCGGCGCAGTTCCACGAGGTGCGTCTGAAACCGATCCACAGAAATTGGGATTGCCGCCATTGCGGCCGTCAGGTCCTCAAGGGGCCGGCTCGGGGTGTCCTCTGCAAGCCGGGTCCGGGCAAGGAACGTCCCCATATCCTCTATCCGGACCATCCCGTCGGGGGACCGTATCATCGCGGCCCACAGGTCCACGACGGGAGCCCCATTCGCGTTAGGGATCGCCCCGTGTAGAATTACGGCCACCTCCCCGGGGAGGAGCCGTCCGACAAGCGACGCCACCGGGGCCGAATGCTCCGGAAAAAATGTACTGGCCCGATCCGCAAACCAATCAAGGATCGGATGCCCGTCCCATAGGAATTGGACAGTCGGCCAGGCGCGTTCCTGCGCCTTGGCGTCACTGATCGCTTGGTTTATCACCCGCGCCTGATCGGTGAGCTCGATACGACCACCGGGGCCTACCGCCTCCTCCGGCATGAACCGGCCGTCCACAGCACCCTCGCTTGCGTAACCAAACCCGTCCCGGGACCGCATATCAGCGGGAATGGTGATCCGGATAAGCCGATCAGCAGGAAATATCCCCGGCATTTCAGGAAAGGCGTTCTCTTCAGGCCGAGAGAGGCGCTCGATCATCGCCGTCGCGTAAGTGAACGTGTCCTTGAAGAGACGTGGAGGACCATCATCGGTGGATGCCCCGATAAGCGCAGGGGCGGGATCCGCATAATCTCCGAAGAGGGCAGCGAATTCATCATCAAGCGACATCTGGGTGACGGCGTCGGCCGCGCGTTCGTCCATCTGGCGCTCGAATGCCTCGGCGCCAATCCCGGACGCAATCGCCTCCGCGACAACCGCCTCTTCCCCCTCTGCGTCCCCCGCACCGAGAAATACCGCTGGGTCCCCGACGCCGGCTTGGGCCGCCTCATCCTTTGCGACCAACTTTTCAAGGACCCACATCTGCCGGACCTTCGGGTGCGCGCTTTCCCCCACGAAGTAGCTGATCTGCGGAGGGCGATCCTGGCCGTAACGGTCGATCCGCCCGTTGCGTTGCTGGAACCGCAGAAGGGACCAGGGAAGGTCGAAATGGATAAGTCGGTGGCATTGGAAATGCAGGTTCAACCCCTCGGATGCCATGTCGGAGGCGATTAGAATCCGGATTGGGGACCGTTCCTGGCCGAACGCCTCGATGACCTCCTGGGTCCGGACGTCAGCCTCGACGCTCCCCCCGTCGACGCGCGCCACTTGATCTGGCGCGAGATTCAGGTCCTCGCGCAACCGCTCGGCGAGCCACGCGACAGTCGCGATCCTTTCCGAGAATATCACCAAGCGATCCCGCGTTGATTTTCCGTTCCAACGCAGTTGTCGCAGGAGCTGCAGCAGCTCCTGGTACTTGCTGAAAGCCGCAGTATCGATGGCCACCACCTGATCAGCCAACGCCCGCAACCTGTCCCGGTCCGCCTCGGTCCCGCGGGCTGTCCCATTCTCGATCCCTCGGATCCGCCGCTCTAGCGTTTCATGACAGGCAGCCGGGCTGGAGAAGATCGCCTTGGCTATCGTCGTCCGGAATAGGTCGATCGCGCGTCCCCGCGTCTCTTGCGCATCCAGATCGAGATGAAGCTCCGCGATGGATTGATAGGCGACCTCTTCCTCTGGACTAATCGGGAAGCGACGGGGAAACAGCTCCCGCTTGGGAACCTCACGGCCGATATCCACGACCACTTCCGGCGATGACCGGAACCGGCGTACCACTAGGTCGCCGATATCGGAGCGGTGCAGCCGAGTGGGGTCCGGAACCCGGGTCGGGTCCAGCATGGTGATCAGACTGGCGAAACTCTCTTGAGATCCGTCATGCGGGGTTGCGGTCAGGAGGAGCAAGGAATCGGTTCGGCGAGACAGGAGCTGCGCCAGCTCGGCCCGCTGCGAGTTCGACCCGGCGGCCGACTTCCGTTCGGCCGCGTTATGCGCCTCGTCGATGATGATCAGGTCCCAGTAGGAGTGTTTCAAGGCGTCCCGGATCTGGTTGTCCCGTTTCAGCGTGTCAATCGAGACGATGGACCGGTCGAACTGGTCGAACACGTTGTAATGAGCCGGGATCTTGTTTCGCATGCGCCGTATCGCGGCGCTGTCGAGCCGGGAAAGCGGGATCGAGAACCGGGTCCAGAATTCCTTCTGAAACTGGGTCAGCATGGCCCGGGTGGTGACTACCAGGATCCGGTCGGCCCGGCCACGCAGGGCCAGCTCCGAAGTGATCAGGCCCGCCTCCAAGGTCTTTCCGAGGCCGACATCATCCGCGATCAGGAGTCGAACCCGGTCCTGCGCCAGCGCCCGCTCCACTGGGAGGTGCTGGAAGCTCAGATCGTCAATCGCGGCCCGGCCGAGCGTCAGGGGGCGACGCGTCGTCGTCGGTGTCGCCCGGAATGCGGCTGCTAGGTGCAACTTCGTGTCAATCAGACCGGGGGACGTATCCGGGATGAGCCTGACCGCTGCGGGGTCAAGGACGCGAGCACCCTTCTCGAGATCCCAAACGAACCGAGCTTCCTTGTCCCGTACCAAACCACTTAGGCCCCGACAGTGGACCTCCCGGAACCCACGCTTCAGCGTTGAGGTGCCGAGAACCTTCCAGGTGGCGGAGCGGAGGCTGATGACGGACCCAGGAGTGGGGTATGCTGAACTCATGTGGGACGCACTCTTCTCAATTCACGACCGGCGAGCCGAATACTTTTGAACAAAAATGATGAAACCGTTTTACTCATGGAGCTGTCGACTCCAGTGTCTCACGGTTAAGCAGCACGATCTGCTGATCTTGAGGCGCTCGTGCCCCGGGATCGGTATCCAGTCCAAGCCGTCGCAAAGCGTAATAGAGAAGGGCACGCCTGACCTTGATCGCTGCCTTTCCCCCATCCATGCCGTAGTCAAGCCCGATGACCTTTGCCTGCGTCGGGGACAGATCAGGATGAGGGCCTATTTCGAGGACCACTTCATCATTCCAATCAACGTCACCGGACGGCAGCGCGGCGCTCTCAGTGCAGCCGCGAATTTGAATCATCCGAGAGAGAAGGAAATCCTTGAAGACTTCGTCGGACAGACAATAGGCGCGCGCATGCCAGCGGAAGCCATCAAAAGCGATGGCATGGGGCGCGATCCAGCGCCAACGTGGCTCGGGGTTCGACAAGGACTGATACTTGACCTCGATCGCCTCCGAACGCCGGATGGCCCCCACAACTGACCGGAGCGTGACAGGGTCGACGCCTCGCACGGGCGTGGGCGAGGCTGCATAGGGCGGCAGGTCGGCTATCCAAGAGTCTTCCCTGTCGAGGATACCGTCAGCGACAGACCGCAGCTGGGCCAGATACCGGCTGGCGTCAGGCTCTAGAAACTGTGGCTTGAACCCTGGCCCGCGCACGTAGGTCCGGGCGCTTTTGTCGTAGACCATGTTATCTGGGGCAAAGCCGACATAGCGATTCAGGTCCATGGAGGCCTGGTTCACCGAAACCCCGAATTGATCCATGAGATCACTTCGGTTCACGTGCCCCTCCCAGAACAGGCGGAACTCTATGAACTCGAGACGTTGCTCGACTCCCCAGCGTAGATCCGACTTGTCGTTGGACACGACTTCCCCCAGTTCGACCGTGCGCATTAAAACTATGCGCGCCCAATAACTGGGCCTCCGCTGACCCTAGGGCTTAGGCTTCGGTTTTTCAACGCAAATCGGGCGAGCACATGACGATAATGAACCGTCAGTGCTTCGTGGCGCGCTCGTCTGGTTTCAGCGTCAGTCGACGTACCCGCGCCGTTTCTTCACCGTTGCCAGCTTCATCAACGCGGTGATGGCCTTGCCTTCGTCAGGGTGCGTCTCGACCATCATCTGCCCCCGAAAGCCAATCCGACCCCACTCGCGCACGAGGCTGGCTCGGCCGAAGAGATCGCGCTGAACGCTCAGCCGATAAAAGCGACGCATGTTGCGCGCCGGATGGATCCGGCGCATCTGCACGTCGGTCGGGAAGACATCGAGCTGGATCGAACTTTGATACATGTAGTGATCGACTGAGGTTTTCTCAACAATATCAGGTGGAGGCCTGCGCTTCCACCTTGATTTCCCCGCGAGGGGAAAGGGGGCTCACGCCCCCTTCTCGAACTTCATGACCGGGATGCCCAGCTTCTTGGCTTTGTCAGCGAGGTTCTCCTGGATGCCATTGCCAGGGAAGACGAGGACACCCACGGGGAGCACGTCCAGCATGGCGTCGTTGCGCTTGAATGGCGCGGCCTTGGTGTGCTTGGTCCAGTCGGGCTTGAAGGCAACCTGCGTCACGCCGCGAGCCTCGGCCCATTTGGCAGCGATGAGTTCTGCGCCCTTGGGGCTTCCCCCGTGCAAGAGCACCATATCGGGATGTTTGGTCCGGACCTGGTCAAGCTTGCCCCAGATCAGGCGGTGATCATTGAAGTCAGTCCCACCGGTAAGGGCAACCTTGGGGCCTGCGGGGAGCATCACCTCGGTCTCCGCGCGGCGCTTGGCAGCGAGGAAATCGCGGCTGTCGATCAACGCTGCGGTCATGTGCTGGCGGTTCACCATCGAGCCGGTGCGGGGGCGCCAGGTTGAGCCCGTGTGATGGACGAACTCT